>JBHADT010000045.1:0-5150 GCA_041855205.1 Bacteroides sp. | reverse complement strand
TTGTTATGTCCGTTCGAAAAAAGATTAATAACCTTTGTTATTTTCCCATCCCGTCATCTCTATCTGCGATGAGGGCACGGGCAGGTAGTAGTGTTGCTGCGCCTTGTAGAGAGAACCGTCCCATTTATCGGCGCGTATTTCTCCGACTTTTTCACGGCGAACGAGGTCGAACCAGCGGCGGAACTCGGCAAAGAACTCCCATCCGCGTTCATCGAGCACGGCTTGGTCGAACGCCGCGCTCTCTCTGGTGGTGGTGAGCGTAGCAGCTTTGGCGCGGGTTTGCACGTCTTGCAGGCATTTCAGCGCAAGGTCGCTTACCACGCCCGTGGCGAGGTTCGACGCTTCGGCATGGATGAGCAGTACGTCAGCGTAACGATAAATGGGCGTAAGCCCGTTGGATTGAGCGCTTTTTCCGTGCGGACCGTTGTCGTAGTCGTGATACTTGGATATAATGGGCAGTTTATCCTGACTGTTTTCCCATTGCACCACCCCCGTCTTGGTTTTCCACTCGGTCATGAAGTTGAATGCCTTGCGTGCATCGGCAGGATACTTCGCCATGAACGCAGGGTTGGCGAGATAGTCCGCCCATCCTCCGCCGACGTAGTCGCGCGCCCAGAACGATTTACCGTATTGGCTGGCATTGTAGCTGGCATTGTGTATAAGGCTGAACATGTGCTCGTTGGTTTCGAACTTCTTCGACTCTCTCCACAAATCGCCATATTCGGGCGTCAGGCTAAGCCCCGCCTTGGCGATGATTTCCTGCGTAAGCGCCGCCGCCTTGGCGTATGCTTCGGCCCCTCTCTTGAGCGGCCATCCGGCGAGGTTCATATACACATCTGCCAGGCACACCTGCGCCGCCCATTTCGTGGGGGTCGAACTGTCTTCTTTCCGGCTCTTTTCGGGCAGGTGTTTGATGGCTTCCTCCAGATCGGGAATGATGGCTTTCTCGTAGATGACGGCCACCGCCTCGCGCGGTTGGTAGATATCCTTGTCGTCTCCCTTCAGCACCAAAGGAACATCGCCGAAAATGCGCACGAGGTAGAAGTATGCCAACCCGCGCACAAACCGCGCTTCGGCCACCACAGCCCGATAGATTTTCGCCTGCTGCTCATCGGCGGGGATGGGCGTGCCGGTAATGATTTTCGTGCTGTTGTTGATGACCTTCCACATGTTTTTCCAGATGGTTCCCTGATCGGCGTCGTTGGCCGATAGATTGGGATAGAGGTCTTTCAGGTAGTTGAGCGAATTGTTGGGTTTCGGACTGGTGACAATGTCGTCCGCCTGTATGTTCAGACGCATCAGGCGGCAGTTGAAACCGTAGTTGCTATCCCACAAATCGTGGTAGAGTCCGGTGACGCCCTTCTCCACCGTTTCGTAGTTCTGAGGTATCTGGATGTACTCTTCCTCCGTGAGGAAAGACTGGGGATGTTGCGTGAGGTCTACGCATGAGCCGAGACCGAAGGAGAGCAACGGCAGGAGTATATAAAATAGTTTTTTCATGATAAGTATGTGTTGCAAGGTTTAGAAAGAGAAATTAAGTCCGAAAAGATAGTTGCGGCCGTTGGGATATGCTCCCCAGTCAGCACCCTGCGTAAGAGGAGTGCCCAGCGCCGCTTCGGGGTCGAGTCCGCTGTAACTTGTGATGTGGAACGGATTCTGCACGGAAGCGTACAGGCGCAAATCGTTGATACGGAGTGTCCTGCATAGCATCTGGGGCAGGTTGTAGCCCAATGTGATGCTCTTAACCTTCACAAAGTCGCCCTTTTCCACAAAGCGGGAGTTGCCGCCGTGTACGGGAGTCTTCACAAACACGAAGCCCGGAATGTCGGTGTTTTCGTTTTGCGGAGTCCATCTGTTCAGGAATGCGCGTTTGGGAGTGACCACGTCCACAGCCACGCCTTTGAACTCGGCATAACCGGTCTGGTCGGTGGCGTTGTAGATGTCGAATCCGTGGAAGCCCACTACGAAGAGCGTCAAGTCCCAATTCTTGTAACGGAGCGTGGAGTTGAAACCCCAGTTGAATGTGGGTTGCCCGTTGCCTATGATGCCCTGATCCTTGGTGTTGATGACGCCGTCGTTGTTCAAGTCCTTGTAGCGTGCCTGACCCGGACGCACGTTGTACGTCTCTCCATTGGTCTTTCCCGTGGTCTTCCCGTTGGCGTCTACATAGGGCGCGTTGACGTCGCTCGTTTTCCACACCCCTTCGTAGGTATAGCCCCAGAATGTCCCGAGTTTCTCGCCCTCAATCATCTTGAAGAGCGTATGCTCAGCCGCTCCCTGTTGCGATTGCATCTTGATGAGAGTGGGTATGTGCTCGAACGTTCCTTTGTTGTGTGCCAGTGTCAGGTTCAGGTTCCAGTTCCACTCTTTCCGGGCTATGGGTGTGTAGCCTATGGTTGCCTCGACACCGGTGTTCTTTATCTCGCAGGCATTCTTCAATAGCGAGTTGTAGCCGATGTGCACGGGCTGGTCTATCTCCATGAGCACGTCTTTGGAGTACTTGCCGTACCAGTCGAGCGTGGCGGTGAGGCGACCGTTATAGGCGGTGAGGTCTACACCCACGTTGTACTGTTCGTTACGTTCCCACTTCAGGTTAGGCGCCTTGGGGCGGTCTACTACGTAGGATACCGTGCCGTTCTGGTTACGAACGCCCTTCATCTTGGAGTTGATGCGATACGGGGGAATCGCCTGATTGCCCACCGAACCGTAGCCGAGGCGCAGTTTCAGTTGGTCGATGTCGGAGTACTTCTGCATGAAAGCCTCCTGCTTCACGTCCCATGCCAGTGCGACCGAAGGGAAATAGTTCCATTTCTTTTCGAGGTGCGACGAACCGTCGGCACGCAGCGAAGCGGTGAGCATGTAGCGGTTCATAAACACATAGTTCAGGCGGAACATTCCCGAAAGAAGCGTACTGATGTTGCGGTCGGAATCGATAAGAGCGACGTCGCTCCAGCCGATGGCGTTGTATCCCAGATAATCCGGAAAAGTGAGTTTCTGCCCTATGCCGTAGTGCATGTATTCGTTGCGGTATTGCTGCTCCAACACGGCGGTGGCATTGATGCGGTGCTTGTGCGAAAACTCTCTGGTGTAGTTGAGCGTGTTGGTGTTGAGCCAGCCGAAGTTCCATTCGCTTTGCGCTTTGGCTTGCGTCTGCCCGTTTTTGAAGAAGTAGTAGCTCTTCTCCGTATCCGAGGAGTTCAGCAACACGTTGTGGAAGTGTACTCCTATCTGGCTGCGGAAGGTGAGTCCCTCGGCGATTTTGAAATCGACGTAGCCCTGAAGGCGGTTGTTCACACTCTGGTGGCGCGCGTCTATCTCGTTGATGTGTCCCATGGGATTATATGCCTTCAGCCCACCCACGGCAAAAGTGTTGTTGTAACTTCCGTCCTCGTTCTGCGGCTTGATGGTGTTGGGGAAGTTGATGGCGGAAAGCAGCAATCCCTCGTAGCTGTTCATGCGCGGTCCCGAAGTTTCGGTGTAGTCGCCGGAGATGTTCACTCCTATCTTCAGCCATTTCTTCAGTTGCGAGTCCACCTTCAGACGCCAGTTGAACTGCTCGTACTCCGATTTGCGGATGACACCCTCGTTCTTTTCGTAACGCACCGATGCCATGAACGAGATCTTTTCTCCACCGCTGGAAACGGACAAATCGTAGTTCTGCGAGAAAGCGGGATTGTTGAACATATTCTTTATATAATCATATCCCTCGCTGCCGTTTCTGAAGGCTTCGATTTGCTCCGGAGTATAATACGTCTTTGCCGCTTTACCCTGCGATTCGTTGTATTCCTTACCGTAGGCATTGGCAAGCTCGGCATACTCGGCAGGCGAGAGCAGGTCGGGCTTCTTGAGCGTAGTCTTAATA
Source organism: Bacteroides sp. (assembly GCA_041855205.1). Lineage (GTDB taxonomy): Bacteria > Bacteroidota > Bacteroidia > Bacteroidales > Bacteroidaceae > Bacteroides. Next base: position 1,288 of record JBHADT010000045.1, on the reverse strand, counting down.
TTGAAAAATGCGTTGAAAGCGATGGAAAGCTGGTCTTTCCCCGGTGATTTCGTGGTTACGAGAATCACCCCGTTGGCTCCCCGCGAACCGTATACGGCAGTGGCGGAAGCATCCTTCAGCACTTCTATGGACTGGATGTCGCTGGGATTGATGTTTTTCAGGCTGCCGCCGATGAATCCGTCAACCACCACCAGCGGACCCGAGTCTGCCGAGATGGAGTTGATGCCGCGCACCCGGATGGTGGAAGCCTTCCCGGGATCGCCCTCGTTGATGACGGAGACACCCGCCAAACGTCCCTGCAACGCGTCGGATACATTGGAAGTGGGCGTCGCCTTCAACGCTTCCGAAGCCTTTACCGAGGCAACCGAACCGGTGAGGTCGCTCTTACGCATCACGCCATATCCTACCACCACCACTTCTTCGAGGGTTTGGGTGTCCTCTTTCAGTTTGAAGGCGAATATGCTTTTCCCGCCCACAGCCTGTTCCTGAGTGATGTATCCTATGTACGAAACGACCAGTGTGCCGTTTGCAGGTATGCCGGATAGGGAGAAGTTTCCGTCGATGTCGGTGACGGTTCCGTTGGAAGTTCCTTTAAGCAAGATGGAAGCGCCGATGATGGGCTCTCCCGCTATGTCTGATACTTTACCCGAAATGGAGAGTGTTTGTTGGGCAAAGAGCTGCAATGTGCCGATACCGGTGAGCAGCATGAAACAAATTGCTTTCAGATAGCAACTGATTTTCTTTTTCATAAGTAGTAGTTTTACATTTAAGGATTGGTTTCAGGTCTCTTTTGATTTGTCTCTTTTTGTTTATTATCCGGGGTTGTCTTTACGATTTCTCCGTCGGGTCGTTTTTGTGAGCAGTAGGGGATGATTTTATGATGACGTGTTTGTGTTTACCATTCCGGTACCACAAAGCTACTTAATGCGTGACAGGTCTCGCTGTTTGTTTTGTACATAAAAGGTATAATATCGTCCAAGCCCGCTCGGAAGCCGCTCTCATCCGCAGTTATGCGGGATGGAAGCGGATCTTTGTTTCCTGAATCCGGATGCTAAAAGGAAATGTTTCCGGCTTTTATCCTTTCGAGCATTCCGGCGAGTTCTTTCGTCTTTTGCGGATGGCGGGCGGCTACGTTCTCCGTTTCCGAAGGGTCTGTGGAAATGTTGTATAGCTGCGGTTGCGGATTGTTGCCAAGTTCCGTGCGGGTCCAATACTCGATGGCAGGCTTTCCGGCGGCGGGTTCGATGTATTTCCATGTCCCTTGTATGAGGGAGAGCGTATTGTTGAG
>JBHADT010000044.1:0-8936 GCA_041855205.1 Bacteroides sp. | reverse complement strand
TTGATGCTGCGTGTTCCGCTGGGATTGGCTTGTATCGTATACATGGCTTGGGTGCTATGGGGTTACTACTCGGAAACAAAGATAGACTTTATAACGGGAAAATCATCGTTCGACACCCTGATTTTTACATGCCGGTCTTTTAAATAGGTTAGGAATGGAGATTCGGCAGGTAAAACGAAAATTCGTGCCGAGAAAACACGTGCGGCAGCTCCGGAATCTCAAAATCCCGAATCTGCCACTGCTTTGTTCGATTTATCGTTGATGATGTGCATCCGTTATCTTTTCCCGCTCCACCGTTCATATCCTTTCGCTGCATAAAGTTATTCGTCGGCCTGCAGTTTCCTTTTCGTCGGGGTGCACCCGTTTTTTCGTCGAGGTGCAGGCTCTTTTTCGTTTGGGTGCAGGCAAACGAATAATTTTATGCATGCAAAGCCCTTGTTCTCTTCGGCAGAAAAAAGCGACCGATGCGAAGAAGGCCGTTTCGTCGCCTCGCTTCTGCCGGACGGGGGGGGGGAGGCAGGCGGACAATGGTGCTTCGGAAGGCTTTTTTACCGGGCTGAAATGGGAAAAACATCCGACTTTTGTTTCCTCCTTTCCCTTTTTAAGAAGGCGTTCAACTTGTCAACTCATCATTCTTACTTCTTTCTCCGAACCTACATTATTTAAATAGGCATGTTTCGTAATGCGTGTTCCCATTGAATAATATTAACCCTTTTATGGTGCTTTGTATCAAGCATTTGTTATTATCGGCATATTTCTTTCAAAAAAAAACTTCAAGTGTGAAAACTTTTTATGATTTTTGTTTGTTTAGTTTAGAAAAATAGTGTTCCTTTGTGTTTTGAAAAGATAATACAATTAAATAATAAGTCCTATTTTATTAGATTATGCCTGTTTGCCCGTGAGGCATTTGTCCCCATGATTGTTTGTTTTATGAAGAAGAGAATTTATCTGTTGCTCGTCACTTTGCTGTTTCTGCTTTTGCCGGGACGCGTATCCGCCCAATTTTTCTCATTGCGTACCAATCTGGTGGGATTGGCGACGTCCAATCTGAATCTGGAAGCTTCCATGGCTTTTTCTCTCAAGTGGTCGGGCCATCTTCCCGTTCAGTACAACCCGTTTAAACTGTGGGACGACGCTAAAGTGAAGAACCTCACCATTGTGCCGGGAGTGCGTTATTGGGTGAACCAAACTTATAGTGCGGGCTGCTTTTTCGGCTTGCACGGCGTGTTTTCACTCTATAATGCCGGCGGACTGTTCGGCCATACCTATCGTTATGAGGGCACGGCTTGGGGTGGCGGAATCTCGTTCGGTTGGGCGCGCCCGTTGTCGAAACGGTGGAATTTCGAGCTTGAGCTGGGCGGAGGCGTCGTCTGGGCAGATTGGGAGCGATACATGTGCCCCACTTGCGGACGGCGTGTCGATAAAGGTACCGGAGCCCGCATAGTGCCTACGCGGACGGCCGTCAATCTGGTTTACTTGTTCTGATACACTATTGCTGCAGATTCTATATAATGCGAATGACGCGAAAAAAAGTAAATATGAAATTTCGATTTTTAAGTATTTGTGTGGTAGCATGCTTGGTATTATCCTGCTCCACTTCTCGTGAACCCAAGACCATGCGCTTGTTTATGCAAAGCAAGCGTCCTAACATTGTCTTGCCTTATGCAGAAAACGGAAACGTGGGAACGGCTTCCGAAAAAATCAGTTTTACGCAAACATCCGATACGGTGCGGGTGGAACCCGATTCCATACCCGAAGCCGATGAAGACGTTTGGAAAACGGTACAACTGGATCGCGTAGACGTCGTGGCCGCACGTACCGTCATCAAGCAAGTCGTTATGCGCGACGAAGCCATCTGGTTGGAATTCGACGTGAAAGTGCCCGCCGTGCTTATCGACAATTCCTGGCGAGTCACCCTCACCCCTCAGTTGAATGCGGGAGACACGATTGAATTCCCTCTGCCGCCCGTGGTGCTGGCCGGAGAAGAATTTACCCGCATGCAGGAGGAAAATTACAAAGACTACGATCTCTTCCTGAAAGGCATCATTCCGCCTTCGGCTTACGATAGCGCTTATCTGGACCGCAAAGGGATAGCCCGTGACATCACCGATCGGCAAGAACTTTTCTACGACATTTACGAGAAAGAACGCGATCGGCAGATAGCTTATGAGAAGTGGAAGAAAATGACCATCGACCGTCAGAACTACTTCAACATGAAGAAAAACGCCAAACGCACCAAGTTGTACCACCGCATGGAACGTAAGCGGATCAACGAACGCGTGAAGCGATACGTGACCGGAGCCGACACCACAGGGCTTGCCGCGGAGTATAACCGTAAATACAACAAACAAAAGAATCTTTTCCCCATGTATCGCATGGAACGTACGCTGACCGCCAAAAACGTTCCGAGCAAATATCGCGACCTTTACGTTAGCGGACGCACGATGTCGGGCATCGGAAACTTCGCTTTTACGGCGGCCGACTCGGTTGAGATCTCCCGCCACCGCTACTTCTTCGATAAGATTGCGCTTAACGAGATGAACGACCGCAACCGCGATCTGATGAACACGCGAATGATTCCGCTGCCTTATATCGACTCGGTCAAGGTGCGCGAAACGTCCGTGCCGGGTAAAGACTACACCTATTCTTATTGGCATAAACTCCCCGTGACGGAAGGGATGAAGAAACTCCGCGTCTGGCTGGATTGCATTGTCGAAGCCACGGATTTGAGTACGTGGACTCCCGCGCCGTCGGATACCCTCATGTTCGTTGTGGCTTCACTCAGCGATTTGGTCGATAATGCTCCGCTTCAACAGTTCGCTCTCGAATCGTCTCTCGGAGATTCCGTTCCGACATATACCTCTCAGGGAGAATCGTATAAAGAAGGATTGCGGCTCTTGCAAGAACGCCAATATCGTGAGGCTTTGCCTTTGCTCGAGAAGCATCCCGACTACAATACCGCTTTGTGTCTGACACAGCTCGGATATCATGATGCGGCTGTCGACCTTCTGGTGCAGTTGCCTTCCAGCGCACGCAAAGAATACCTGCATGCCGTGATCTGCGCACGACTGAAAGAAAAAGAAGAAGCCGTGGAACACATGTTGACCGCTTGCCGGATGGATCCCGACTTGGTGTTACGTATTCCTTTGGATCCCGAACTTTCCGAGCTTATCCCGCAATTTATCGGATTGCGCCTTGAGTTGGACAACATTGCTTCCGGACAACAAAAACAGAATATCTAAAAGAAGACGTTTAGTTATTAAAATAATATTGACTCGTAAATTTAATAAAGTATGAAAAAGAATCTTTTTAGTTTGTTAGCCATGGCTGCGCTTGCAGTGGTATTCACCGCTTGCAGTCAGAATGAAGAGCTTTCCTCATCGGACCAAAAGAGTGTCTTTGTGAAGCTTGATATCGGACAAGGAACAAGAGCAATACAGGCGCCTTTTGGAAATAATCGGCCAACTGTGAGTAGCTTGCGTATCTATTTCCATAACAACACTCCAGGTAGTATTTTGAAGATGGTGGCGATTTCTTCTACAACCACGCCGAGTATTAATGATTTGATAAACGGTGCAAAAATATCCGATGTTCCTTCCTCAGCTACTCATGTAACTGTATTTGGCAACATACCTTCTTCCATCTTGACCACGGTTCCTACCGCAGGTACGATTGCTTCGGTTAAGAGCACCATGTTAGGTGTTGAAACTCAAACTACTGCTGAACATGTGTTGTTGAACGGTAGTGATGGAGTTCTACAATCTGCTTCGGGAGCTGGTGCCCCCACTTGGATATCGACTTTAGGTGGTGTTGGTGCCGGAGACCTCTATGCAGAGGTTACCATTGCTCCTGCTTTTGCACGTGTCGAAATTGAAGGAATGAAAACCAAAACCGGTAGTGCAATCACCGGTTATAGCTTGCAAGGTATTTTCCTTAACAATATTTATACTCAAATGCAACTGGATGGCACAGTCCCCTCTTCAGTGACTCTGCAAAACAATGGCCCGGATGCAACAAAATATTTGCAGGATGTTACCGGTAGTCCTCTTGTTTACCCTTCAGCGAATAACGGAATATTTCACAATTGGTTTGCTCCTTCTCTTGTTGCAGCTTTAACCGGTGGTATTTACGAAATTACGGCAGGAGCAGGTATGAGATGGGCTTACCAAGTTATCCCCAATGCGAATACCGCGGCAAACGATCAGTTGCAAATTATTATGCGCTTGACTAATGTTACCGGCACTGGGTTGACATATACGGGTGACCAATTCCTTACCATCAGAGGATTCTTGGATTCAGCAACGGGTACCCCTGTGACTATTCAACCTGGTAAGATTTATACAATTTCAACAGCTGATTTTGAATTTGACGAAAACGACATTACTGATACTCCTGTGACCAATGCTGTTGGTGTTTATCTGAAAGTAACGGTTACTCCTTGGAGTCCCGTAGCTGTTAAGCCGAATTTGTAACAAATTTGTAGTTATATACTGTGAAATAAGTCCTTATGAACGAAGCAGGCGGAGCCATTCCGTCGTTCATTGTCGGTTTGGCTCCCTGTTCCGTTCCAAGAGAACACTGATTTAAGCGGTTCTCTCTCTTATAAACTCGTGTTTTGCGCATGTCGGGAACATTGGTTTATGATGATGTACACACCATGATAATACTCACTCAAATTACAACGCATGAAATTGTTTAGAACTCTATTCCTTCCGATGCTTTTCGGTCTCTTGGGACTATTTTCGGGATGCATCAGAGAGTCTTTAGATAAGTGTCCGTTCGACGCCCGATTACGATTCACCTATTTCCCTAAAGGCGAGGTCAATGACCTTTTCGGGCAGCGTGTAGAGCAAGTGAACTTGTGTGTATATCGTTCCGATGGCGCGGCGGTTTTCACTCAAACTCTTTATAAGGCTCAACTCGATAGCTTTCCCGGCATTAAATTATCCTTGTTGCAAGGGGAATACACCGTTGTTTGTTGGGCCAATGCCTCTACGGAAAATACCCGCCTGAAAAGTTTTGCGGTGGGCGATAACATTGGCAATCTTTATGTCGATCATCCGTCGGCGGAAACCTCTTCCGATATCCCTACGCTTGATCCCTTACTCTTTGTGTCCCGACGAATCACGATCATTGACGAAGATCAAACCGACGACACGGTATTGAACTTTCTTCCGCGAACGATACATGTCAGTGTGGACCTTAAAGGTATCAGTCATCAGCCGACCATTCGGTTGAATAATCTTCCTACAGCCTTACAGTCTTATTATGATGAAACGGCAAGCCTATGGGGCGTAAAGCCGGTAGACGTAGCCGATAAATCCTTTCTTCCTGTCGTAACTTACGACGCTGCCCAACCGCGAGCGACGGCGGAAATAAACGTACCTCGCTTCAAAGCGGACACTCCCGGCACGATTGAGTTATTCGATCAGGCCGGAGAACTTATCATTCCTGCTATTTCCATAGCCGAATTACTTGAAAGATACCATATACAGATAGAGAACGACAACGAAGTAAACCTCCTCGTAGAGATTACTTTTGTCGGCGGAAACACCCAAATAACTCTCAAGAACTGGGAAGAACAACCGGTGAAACCGGGAGGATTGGGATAAATGACATCGGCTTTTTGCCCTTCTAAGCGTATGCCGGAAGAACGAGAAAAGCCATACGAATAAATGATTAACCGATTAGCAAAAGATATATAGCCTTGCCGGTCTAAACTAAATTATGAATGGATATGAGAAGAATGAAACACCTCTGTATAATTTCTACATTCCTGTTGCTGTTTTCGGCTTGCCATTCCGAAGAGCCGGTTTCTGTAATTCCCCCATTAAAGAATACGGAAGTGGAATTGAGTGTCTACATTCCCGGCTTACGCCTTCCTATGCGTGCTGCTGATGAAGATGCCCTGAGCGATTTGACGGTTGTCGGATTCACGGTTGCGGCGGGCGGAACAGAGGAGATCAAGTTTATACAAACTGTCGCCTCTACTGATGTTTTCCCCAACGGTACCGGCAACGCTGATATCCGTCTTCACATGCCTCCGGGAGACTACAACCGATTTGCTTTATTGGCAAATTCAGGAACTGTTCTTACCGATCATAATCTTACGATAGGTAGTTCGTATACGCAATGGCAGACAAGTGGATTGTCTAAAAATATAATGGGTACTTCAGGCGAGGCTGAAAGCGTGCCTATGTATGGGGAATTACGTGCTCCTACACAGAATGGAATGAAAGTAACTGCCGGTGTTCCCAAAACTTTTTCAGACCGCATCAATCTGATTCGTGCAGTGGCACGTATCGATGTGAAAAATCAGGCTACATCCGATGGTTTTGTACTGCAAAAAGTACACTTGTGTAACTCGTGGAAGAATGGCAATATATATATAACCCCCACTTCTTATACCGGAGGAAGTTATAGTTCTCCTTCACTTCCCACCGCCTTGACAGCCAATGTGACCCCTGTTTCATATACAGTAAACACGACAGGTGTACTTGAGAAAACAATTTATGCCTGTGAGCAGGCGGCAGGTTCGGTTACGTCGCATCAGTTTAGCGGCCCGCGTCTTGTGTTTGAAGGTACATATAACGGGCGACCCTGTTTTTACCCCGCAGATTTTACTTCTGACGGCACGCAACCCTCAGGCGGAGGTGCAGCAGGTAACTTTGTGCCTATTCTTCGTAATCATAAATACATCTTTGTCATCTCTTCCGTGAAATCCGAAGGGTATGGCACCTTGCAAGATGCCTTACAAACAGAGGAACATCTTACGAACAGACAGGCGATGACCATAAATACAGTAACCATCAACGAGGCTTATACGGACATTGCTTTCAATGATATGGCTTATTTAGCCGTAACTCGCACGGATATAACTCTCAAAGGTGTACACAGTACTTCCTCCACGGAAAACAAATTTGAAGTTTATACCGATTGGGCAAGCGGTTTTACCGTCACAGCTTACAATGCCGACGGTACACCGGTGACTACTGCCAATCAATGGTTGCAAAGCAGCCAGACCACAGGTTCGGGAAGCACTAAAGTAACGTTATCGGCCATCACCAACGGTACGGGAGTCCGAGAAGGTTATCTTCTGGTGCGCGCCGGACGATTGACGACCAAAGTCAATATTCATCAGACTTGGAAATTGCCTTTGGAATATGTGGCGGAGTATAACTTAGCGGGTGGGTCTGCATACGGCACACGGCCGAATGCCGGTGCAACTACTGCACAAACCGATACTCAACTCCGTTGGGCAACTAATCATAACAATGACCAAAGCGGATATTATAACTGGTACGTTTGTAAAGGAGAACTCGATCCTACTTATAATTCCAATTCTTTGAATCTTTTCAGTGAAGTTTTTCTTAGAGACTACCATTTACCCAGTCAAGAGGAGTGGGTCGGAATTTTCGGTTTTGGGACTTTGAGTCCGATAAATGGTACTAATGCTGTGTACGCTGGAGGAGTGGCTCATTCTCACAGCGGTTCTGAAAAGATTGAATTTGCAGGAATTAAGCGTACGTTCGATGCAGATGTTAAAACTGCCGGAACTGGGATAGGTTATGCCGTTCGTTTCAAACAAGGTACGGGGGTTGCAACTGTCGATTTTCCTTTGGCTCCGGATAATGCCATGCGCTGTGCTTATCGTTACGAACGTATTGGCAGTATGATTATAGATAATAATACTAACCATGTTAAAGTTTCTTCCGTCTTCTTAGGAAGCGAATCTACTGATGATATCAACACGATCAGTAATGAGGCTTGGTGGAATGCACAGCCTTCCGATAAGGTGATTGTTCGTATCTTTCCTATTCCCGGACATTTCGACTCTGCTTCTCCCGGGAATGCGCTTCTGCTCAAAAATCGGGGTCTTTTCGGCTATTACTGGCAAAGTAAAGAATGGACTTCTCCAACCGGTGCCTATTATATGCTCTTAAATGAGACCGGTTTGGAAACAGAACGTTCTACAAATAAGTACTTCGGAGCTTGTGTACGCCCCTTTAGTAATCGTTAGGCTCTTGGAAGCTAATGAATATGTATATGGAAATTTCAAAAGATAGTTTTACCGGAAATAGCTATAGCATGATGAAAAAGATCTGCCTTATTGGCTACCTGCTGTTATTGACACTGGTTTCATGCCAAAATGACGAACTTGCCTCTTCTGTACCGAACTATACGGCCACGTTTACCCTGAACTTCGGTAACGCCATCGAGACGCGCGGGCCTCTTACTCGTGCCGTGGATGACAATGCCATTACCAATGTCGATGTGATTTCTTTCAAGGTCGATCCTTTAGCGCCTACGGACATAACAAAAGGTACATACTTCTATCGGGTACGAGGCGTCTACAATCCTACCACGCAGAAGGTACAGGTGCAACTTATTGGTGATGTGACTTCACAAACGCTTGTCCTTGTGGCTAATCTTCGTCAGCAGTTCAATATGCTAAACGCCTCCTATGGCGAACAGAAAGAAACCGTGATGAATCGCTTATTGCTTCCCGCCACTACGGATGGCCAGCCGGATTTCACAAACGGCATGCCGATGTGGGGCGAATTGGTGAATCAACCGATAAACAGCTCATACGTGTCTACCGAGAGCAGCCCTAAAGAGGTTAAGATGATTCGCTCCGTATCTAAATTTACGCTGCAATGTCCGAATGCTTCTCCCTACCATTTTTTCTCGAAAATAGACGGCGTATATCTGTATAATTATCGTAACAAAGGACGTGTTTCTCCCAATAATTATACTCCCGCCACGACTACCGTGACCACACCTACTGTGCCAACCGGTGCCACGGTCACTCAAGGAACACACTTTACTTTACTGGCTCCCGGAACCAGTGATATATTGGAGGGTACGGAACGTTCTTTCTATTTGTTTGAAGCCGACAATAAAACGAAATATGCTACTGATCCAATGGATGCCAC
>JBHADT010000043.1:0-5555 GCA_041855205.1 Bacteroides sp. | reverse complement strand
TAACGGGCAAATCTGAAATCTGCTTAAAGTTGCTGCCATCTTCACTCCGTTCGATGAAATATGAGGAATAAAGGTACGACAGCGTATTGTAATCCCAAGACAAAAGAGCACCGGATTCGCCGAACCGGGCAGATAAGTCTATCGGACTTACAAGTTTGACAGTTTCGTCCGCAATGGCAAAAACTGCCCCTTGCCCGATGTTTCTTTTCTTTTTCGGAACAAGAGAAGTTGCTCGATAAAGATAACGTTCGTTTTTCTTTATATCCTTATCCTCCCATCCCCATCCAACTTCTTTAGCAACAGGGAAGCATAAATCTGCAGCATAAAGAGAGAACAAATAACGCTGTTGGCGTACTTCGTCGAGAGAGATGGCTTTGGATATAGAATTATTATTACCAAGACTGACTTCAAAGTCCTCACCAAAAACAGCCTGTGCGATAACGCCCCCCGTGGGGTATTCTGCAACAAGTTTTTTTAGTGTTTCCGTTTCTTTCGGTTTAAGGCATTCGGCAAGAACCTTGTTTTCCGGTTTTTCCAGAGCTACACCGGCACGGGCTACCGTCAGACGCTCCAAACGTACTCCATACTTATTAAGTAGCTCCCAACTTTCTGCATCGGTTGAAATCCAGCGTAGCATGATGCGGTCAGATTGTACTTCTGTACGCATCCTAATAGCTGACGTTTGAGCCGGCTGTGCTATGCTCACAAGGGAATATATGCAAAGAAAAACAAGGACATTTATTACTTTTATATGACGCATATCTATTTATTTAAATTAAGTTGGTTTGTATAGATGAACTCATAATTGCTTGTCGTGGTTCCGTCCGGCAAAATATAACTCATTATTGACTTGTATCTACCCTTTTTCAAGATAGGTAACGAACCGCTGACAAATTTGGCGTAAACCTGCGGAGTAACAGATTCTCTATTGTTGATGATAGAACTCTGTAAATCGCGGTAGTCGTTAAACGATACCAAAGATGCATCGAATGTGAATGGGAAACGGAAAAGGGATAGGTTTACCGACCCGGACTGCAACAAAGACAGATAGTTTTGGCTTGGTGAGAATGCTCTATACGGAGGAATGCCTATGGGCAATTCTTCCCTTCCTACAAGGCGTATATCACCATAAGGATATCCTTCATAAACGAGTGGCAAAACGGTGTTTGTAAAATACGCCTCACTGAGGTCGGAACGGAGAGAGAGCAGAGGTCTGTATTGTGTCTTCTCAACGCCTACAACTTCTGCTTCGTCAAAGGATTCTTTGCTTTGCACCTCTGCCCCCAATGTAAGTGCTACACCGGCATCTAAGGCTACATCGTTACGGACTTTCACGCCGTTCATTTTATCCCTAAAAGTTTCATAAAGGCTGGTTGCAAATTGGTACGTCAGTATAGACTGTTCAAGGTCATTAGAAATCATTGCACCGGCCTTATTTCCGCCGATATGCCCTGAAAAATCTTCATTGTTATTCGTCTCTGAACTTTTGGAATATTTTACGCTTGTACTTGTGTTATCTTTAGGCGTGGCAGAATATGATAAATCCAAGGCGTATTCTGTCTGCTTTTTCAAATCCGGAAGTTTAAACTCCAAACGGTTTTCAACTTCATTGTAGCTAAAATCAGTAACTATGCGTTCATTCTGCTTTGTAACGAAAGCCAGCTTATAATCAAACCCTTTTTCAAACAGATATTTCTGTCCGAACTGCAATTGTACATAGCCCTTGTCATACTCTTTAGTCAGAAGATATTTCTGCCCAAGCACAGGGTAAGAATATACAATGTTCTGTATCGGTATATCCGATGGAGCACCTCCTGTCGTAAAATGGCATATTTTCTCTTCATAGGCAGGCTTACCGGAAATCAGTACCGGTTTCCAAGCACCACTCTTCAATTCTTCAAATACAATACGGACTTCTGCCGTCAATTCCGTGTTCGGCGGAAGAATTTCTTTAGATTGGAAACGTACATCAGTCTTACTTTTTCCCCAAATAAGCTTCCCAGCTATGTTACGATTGTTCTTATCCTTGACAATAAAGTCCTTAAGACTAATACGATAATAAGTACTCTCCCCGGCATCATTGGTGGCCTCAAAGCTCTTGCCCATCTCAATATTGAAAGTTGCCTGTGGCACGGAGAAAACACTGACATCTCGTTCTCCCTCGGCAGGAGACAGGTCATTGATCATTGGCTCTTCAATGGGGGAATTTCCGGGAATGATAAGATCGCACTCCTCGCCAAGCGTCAATTTAAAACGTGCCTTTCCCTTAATAAGTCCAAGAACATTTAGATTAACCCCCAAGTATCCTTTAAAGTAGGTTGGGTCCGGCAACCCCGCTTGCAGAAGTGCTGCTGCTCCTCCTTTTATTACGGGTATGCGAGTGCGAATAAACCATAGTTTTACCTTTACGCCTAATTCGCCTTGAAGATAGGCATAGGTTTGTCCCTGTGCATACCACCCATCCATTCCAATGGTGCCGGAGCGTCCCTTGCATTGTGCCTGTGCATAATCCTTGAGCATAACATCAAAACCAAGTCCGGCATTGAAATTGGCATACATCATCAGAAATTGTACATCTCCGGTTTTTACTGCCAATTCCGAACCAAAAGCAAATCCCTTGCCTGCACTTAATACCTCCAAGTTGCGTCCGAGAGTTAGTCTGTTCAATTCTTGTCCCAATATGTTGGCTACAGCTTGTGGAGGAGCAGGCATTTCCGGAATGCGGCTTCCTGCCATAAAGTATGACCCTGTTTTTACTGCAAGAATATTTCCAACGGCAAGTTGCACACCCAATCTGTTTGTTGGTGTACCAAGATGCAAATACCATTCTTTAGGGTCGATATGCAGAACACCCCATCCCGCCTGACCTCGCTCACCAATTCCGCGTATGAACTGCGAGGGGGTATTAAGATAAACATCAGAACTTGCATGCAACACTCGGTTTTGGAAGTCCATTTGAATACAAAGCGTTCCCGAAAGTCCCATATCCTTAATGGCATCTGGGATAGACTTAATGGTTTCCGTTAAACGAGACCAGTCATTTTGTTTGAACTGTTCCGACAACTTGGATGGGAAAGTACGTTGTTGTTTTTCTAACTTTTCACTTATGGAGGCATTACTACCTCCTCTGTTCGGAAATTCTCCATACCCATAAAAACCAGCTGATGCTAACCCTCCAGCTTTTGAGAAAAGCATTTCGAAAGTAGCTTCACCATAAGCCGCCTTGCCTATTTCGATAACCGTAGAAGCTTTGAAGCCCAATCCCATAGAGGCATCCGGAATGTAATTTGCATTCGTAAAACTACAGCCATCGGAACTACGACCTTCAGCACGCACGCCTGAGGTCAATGCACCGCCTATGCCATTTAATGTCATGGCTCCGACAATCGGCACGCCGGGATGGAATGTTGTCATACCATCTGCATACCAATAGCGGAAATCTCCTTTACGGCCAAAGGCTGCCCGTGCCTTGATAGACGCATCATATTTAGTCTGTCCTTTTGTGTTTTCACCAGTCTTTCCGTTAAAAGAAAATCCAATAGTTACATCCCCTGCAAAGCCATCACCATATACAGCATCTCCTCTGTGCCAATTGAGTTTTCCATTCATCTGTACGGCACCAGCTATAACGGAATTCACAGCAATGGAGCCAACTTCTAACTTATCAAAAGTCCAAGTGTTTTGTTCATATTTAGCCAGTAAAGCCAATTCCGTAGTACCAGAGAATAGATTTTGCCCAAGATTAATTCCTGCACCAATGGTTAATCTGACGTGTTGAGCATCGGAATTACTAAGGGCAATCTTATTTATAGACAATGGAAAATTTCCTAATTTTGCTTCCCCCTCATAACCGAAATATTCAGCCGAAATATAAGGTGCAACAGTTGTTAGTTTAAGACTGCGGAAACTAATCTTATCAAACTTTGTTTGCGATGTAGAATCATCCTCACTTTTCTCAAGAGTCATATACCCGTGGAGTATAGCTTCCGGAACGAAACGCTCTTCTACCAAACGAAGAGTAATGTTTGAATTCTTCTCAAGATATGCCTTTGCCTTAAAAATAGAGAAATCAAGAGCCTCTTCATTCTTCACTCGCAATGTATATTCATTGTTGGGTTGCAGATAACCTTCATAGCCCAAAGTCGTGTTCTTGCCCTTAAAAGGTAAGCCGAGTTGCCCTGAGAACTCTGCGGAAACAAGTTCATTGGCAATAAGATTGAGACCGAAATGCTCAACAGAGAAACGCCATCCGTCAGCACTTCCCCTGTCGAGCGAAAGTATGCTGTCGGCAGAGAATAACCCGGTTATACCATAGTCATCTATCAGTAACCCCTTGGCAGAAAAACTTGCTCTTGAAAAGGCTTGGGGCAAGGTTATTGACACGTTTTCGGCATACACACCTCTCCACAATGCTTGCTCATCGGGAAGATAACCTTGCTGGTATTCCTGCGGGAAAAGTATAGTATTGGAATTTCGTTTGCTACTGAAATCCAAAATTACATTGTCAAGCGAGAATGTGTAATCTTTCAGCCCCTTAATTTCAAAACTTGGCAAGTCCAATGATACAAGAAGGTCGTCCCAACTGTCTGTAACAGTGCGAAAATGTCCGATAACCTGATTTGAAAAATCATTCTCCTCATAGTGTTGTCCATACCTCGTTTCGCCTCTTCCTACATTCTGTCCTCCGGCCTTTACTATCAATGAAGTAGGAAAATGCACTTCCGCATCCAGAGCTAAATTATGAAAACCGTCGCACCCGATTGTCATATAGGTGTCGCTTTGAGAAATCCCTCTCTCGTTACTAAGTCCGTTTCCTTTGAGGACAATTTTAGTCTTTCCCCCATTAAAAGGTATCTCTACATCATGCAGAAGCGAAAGTTTCAATTCACCTGCCAGCCCCCCGGTATGAGTTCCTTTAACTCCCTCTGCTCCAAAGAAAAGGACTGTGCGTTTTCCATCTGTCCCTTGTGGAATAACAGCTTTTGCGTAAACGCCAAGTTCTGTAGATGAGGTCTGCAACGCAAAACGGCTGACGGCAATAGTTATCTCCATGCCACCAATCGTCCTTTTCATACCAAGAGGAAGATTCATTGCTTCCTCATCGTTATAATTCAAGTCCTCCACATAAGCATTGCTCTCCGCAATGCGGGCAAACATATTATTCAGTTTCTCTATCTGCTGTATGTTGTTTTTTGACTGTGAATAGGATATGTTTATACTTAATAATAAAGCACAGAACAATATGCTTATCCTATTATAAGCAAGATATTTCCGGAGGCGAGGCATAAGGATAGTTTGTGTTCCCATACGGCAAAAAATAAGGAGGGGTGGAAATTCTGTCAATTTCGTTAGAACAAGAGGTTCTCTAAAAATTTTACATCAAGTACTATTGTTATTGCTTACAGAGTATTTAAAAAGAGCAATATTTTATTTAGAGTGTCATTTGGAAACTCTGTTCTCGGACTTTCCCAATTGCTCTGCTAATTCTTTACCTCCGCATTGCCTCTCTGCAAGCACAACTTTAATTCTATTTATTATTGTCATACGATGATTTT
>JBHADT010000042.1:0-4810 GCA_041855205.1 Bacteroides sp. | reverse complement strand
GTTCTTCATGATGCAGATGCACATACGCTTGTATGTTGGTATCTCTTTGAACTCGGCAATATCGATATCATCTATATAGCTCATGCGTACCGGTTTCTTGTCCGTCTTATAATTAGAACTCCCCTTTACAGTTATATCAACGCCGGCGGCACGTAGTTTCTTGATTGTCTCATCGGACAAGACGCCGCCTCTTTCTTGCCAGAACCTCATGGAGGTTGCAAGCTTGGTTCGATATCCTTCCGCGGTTTCAGGGGGAAGCGTATCGAGTAAGAAGTACATGTAACTTTCCCAAGTATGCCCCTTGGGTAACTTTATCGAATTCCATCCCATGGCCGTAGTACCTCCGTAAATCCCGGTGAAATTCACACCATTTACGCGGCTTACCAGCTTTCCCCAGGTGTGAGGTTCTATGACACGATACAGCTTTAGACTGCCTTGTGCAGCTGACAGGAAAGGGCTTGCGACACGCATCTTTTCGAGTGGTACCCCAGCTTTGTAGTATAGGTCGTATAGTCTGTTATATCTCCACCTGAATCGGGCGTTTGCCGTCCAAACGTCCGTTGTAAGCCAATCGAATATCGGGTATGCGTTGTAGACGTCGGAATACACTTCTTTTGTCCACTCTAAACCTTCATAATTCCGGTAGTTCCTGTCGCTATGAATCGCCCGCCACCGGTTTAGGCTCTCCTGTGTCCTAATGCCGACAAGACAGCAGGTACGCTCCGCTTTGTTTCGTTTGTGGAGCCATTCCGAAAACTTCTCCTGAAACTCATAATCCCACATGTCTTCCCGGAAGAAATCGAAATCCCCTTTTGTGTAGCATCCGTCCGGCATGCTGCTCACCCATATATCCCGCTTCGACTCCTCCCATGGTCTCCAATGGTCTTGATACATTGACGTGCATGTGGGCACTTTGAAAGGAACGCAAATACGATACACGTCCAATATATCTGCATTGGCGGCAAGCGTATCGTTGACATATTGTGTGGTGAATTCGTATTGAGCTTCGTAGTCCATGTGGAAAACACCCAGTCGACGACCGGGATAGCGCTTCCGTATGTAATCTATACAGAGGTTCAAGAGAACCCCGCTATCTTTCCCGCCCGAGAAAGATACGTATATATTATCGAACTCTTTAAATAAGAGTTCAAGACGGTTTATTGCTGATTCATATACATTTATTCTCATTAAAACATCTAATGTAATTAACCCATTCGAATACCTGTTTAAATCCACACTCTTTCAGCGCTGGTTCGTCCACTCTTTGAGTGATAACCTCTATTGGGGTTCCTTTGAAATTCTGCATCGCAAACCTTAACATCTTCTTAAACAGTTCCTTATCCCGGTTGTCGACGTGGTAGTTATTGATTGTAACAACCCCTGATTTCGGCAGACATGGCAGGAATCCCACACACTTGTTGTCTTCGCTGATGGCTACCACCCATATATGTTTGGGTGATGTCTTGAAAGCTATTCCTCGGTTTTGGCGGAGAACGGAGGGGGACATGACAAGAGGAGCGACAAGGGTATATAACCTTTCTTCTACTCCGTTGAGAGCTACTATTCTCATGACAGCAATTATTGTTTACCACAAATATATCCATAATCTTTATATTTTTACAATTCTTTTTTAATCGCATCTTTCGTTTTGCTTTTAAAGTACTCTGTCAATCCTACTTTCTTTTTGATATTCTCGTCTATCAGTTTTTCAAGCCCCACATCTCCCGTTAAATCCCAATACTTGCAATCGTACTCCTGTCCGATCCGGTATGTACGCCTGCCACTCTGTATCCGTAAGGCTAAATCCCAAGTCTTATCGAAATATACGGTATTGCAGTACTCTTGCAGATTTAATCCGAAGGATTCTTTTTGGTAAGACAACACTTTCGCCTTCTTGTAGCGCTTCTCGCAAGCTTTCCGGCTGTCTATATACTTACAGAAAACGATAGTCATGCTTTCCTCTATCTCTTGAAACAGGCAATCCAATATCCTGAATTTATCTTCTGTACAGCAATAGGCATGCTGCATCTTCTGGGTCATTTCGAGAAATATGTTGTTGTTTTTCCACATGAGCGTTTCATCGTTAAGATACTTCTCCTTGAGACGGTAATACTCTTCTTTGCTGTCATTGTCGACGGCATATCTGATGGTTTGATAATTCTGCGTGATATTAAGATGTAAGTCGCATTCAAAGACATAGTGGCGGATAAGGCTGTACAGATAATCCACATTCTCGTAGCCGGTGATGAATTCCTTGGTATATTCCCTTCTGCCACCAAAATATCTGGTGAGGCTCGTGTAATTGCAGAATGTGTTCTTGAACTGAGTAAATGACATGTTGAGAATCTTATGGGAGAGAAATTCCATCTGCGGCCAGAGGTCAAGCAGGCTCTTGCTCAGCGGAGTCCCATTGAGTATGAGTTTATATTCCGCGTGCCCGCCCAGCTCTATCAGGCGCTTAGTGCGCTTTGCCTCGATATTCTTTATCTTCAGGCTCTCGTCTACGATAATGAACGGTTTATGGGCAGATAAGAGTTGATTCCGGACATTAATGTATATCCTGTCGCTCGCCTGTATGCTCTCTATGCCGATATACGTAACAGGGGCTTTGATTCCTCCCCATCTGTTTACCTCATCCTTAATGCTTGCCACTCCCTCCGGCGTCCTGATGGTGCTTAACGGCGCCACGTACAGAACGAAATCAAGATCCTGCACAGAAGCTACAATCTCACGGGCAACACGGGTTTTCCCCGTGCCCGCATCCATGAACAGCGCGCCTACCTTCCAGTCGGATAGATGACTTTTAGCCTTTGCCTGATGCTCCAACAGTTCATTCACTCTTTCTTCAGTTCATCGATTATGTTCTCTTTTAACGCTTGCTTGGGTTCCGGAGAGTGTCTGGTTATGCGGTAAGAAGGAAGCATGTTCCCTCTTTCGTCGAACCATGCAGATTTCTTACAGGAATATTGGAGTCCGCTCTTCTCCAAAACGAAGGATGCAATCCAATAAGCCTCGGACTTGGAGACATCGTAATCTTCGCCGAAAGTCATGGATTTGGGGATTATCGCTGTCGAACCATCAAAGGCTGTTGCCTTATAAGCTTTCTCCGATATGCTTACAAGAGTTTTGAGTCTCACCGAATAACATTTGAACTTTGCCATGACATACTATTCTATAATTCTATACAAAACAAATCTATCCAAATCGGAGCAGCTGAAGTGTTGTTCGTCATAATCCGGATGCAGACTGATGTATGTCTGTTTCCCTTCGGATGTCAGAATCGTTAAGGTATTCTTGCACTCCGCTATTTCCTTAGACCGCATGAAACTTGCCCAATATTCCTGACGCGTCTTGAAGCGGGGATCTATTTCACTGAAATCCTTCCTGCCGGCTAAGTCCCATTCCGAGATAAGTTCACCCACCACAAAATCATCGACACCATATTGGTCAAGGTAACCGAAGTATATCGTCTGTATTCTTTTCCCGATTAATTCCGGATAAACTGAAATTGTAAGTTCCTTAAGTTCGCCATTTATTGCGGCGGTTCTCATTTCTTCTCTTAATGCTCCTGAAATCATAATCGCATGTTTTAATTATTACACGGTAAAAGTAAACAATAATGTTTACATAAAGAAGAGTAATGCAATTTTTATATTGACATTTAACAAAGATTAGTAAATGGTATTATTTGCAAAGCGGGAAATCAGCTACTTTTGAAAAAAAAACTTATGGTAAGAATAAAGGAGATCCTGAAAGAGAAAAGAATTACAGTTAACCAATTGGCCGACATGCTTGATGTAAGCCGTCAGGCTTTAAGCCGGCAGATACAAGGGAAAATGCTTGTGGAAACGGCACAACGCATAGCGGACGCCTTAAATGTTCCTCTTTGGCAATTATTTATCTCGCCCGAAGAGATATCCGGCAGTAGAGAGGAGTTATCCGCATTGATATACTGCAAGGATAAGTTCTACAAAGCTTCCACTCTGATAGAATTAGAGAAAATCGTATTAGAGTTAAAGCAAGAGTAAGTTAAAATCATCGGGTTTTATTTCTTCTTGAAGAAGCTGTATAAAACACCAAAGAAAGCCAAAACGAAGTAAGGGAGAAAGGGTTGATACCAGGGTGACTTTTTCACCCGGTAAGTATCGTAGGTTTTCTCCCTGAGCGATGATTGTTCGAAGACACTATCACTGGCATGTACAAGCCGTGACTCTTCCCGGAGGGAGTCACGGCTTTCTTTTTGAGCGAATGAGATATCCGTCACAGACTTCAGGCTTGGATTGGCAGCGGAATCTCCGGAGACAGGTGGAAAGAACTCCAGTATGCGGATGTGCATATCTGTCTCCATCCGCTGAAGGTAAGCGGCGAACTGCGCCTGGAAATTGGTCGAGTCACGGTGTAGTTGCGTATGAGTATTTACAACCCTCTCAGAACGAGCTGTTCCCGACCGCGAGCTTCGGCAGCCCACGGTCAGGATGATGACAAAGACTAAAGACACACAGCAAATGGAACGGTAAGAATGAATCATACGTTATAGTTTAAGTACTTGTTTTCGGTTTTTTCCGTCAGCGCGTACACTGACATGTACCCAGGCGAAATCCCGCTCGTCGATGAGCTGGTCGAACGGCAAGTTCTTTCGTATGTGTTCGAAGAGCAGCTTATTCTGCTGGCGGTCTCCGGTATCGATGTCCGCCGCCTCTCCGAGCATGTGTTGCGATGCAGGGCTTCCCTTGATCGCCGCGTTTAATTCTGGTGAGCGGAAACCGGATGAGATGGTGATGGGTTTCCCGTACCACTCCCTCAAAGGGTC
>JBHADT010000041.1:0-19968 GCA_041855205.1 Bacteroides sp. | reverse complement strand
GACAGCATCGCACACTTCTACCTGGCGGAGATGTTAAGGAAGAATGGCGAGTCGGAAACAGTGCCTGTTTGCAGTCTCCTTTTGTCTTAGCTATCGAAATTAGGGTTGATGAACTCGGGAACAACTCTATGACTTCTTGGGAGGTACCGGCTGTTTCCTGCCGGCAGAGTAACGGCATGATAGTATTTCAAGAGTTTTGCTGTAATGGCGGTATATCCGCCTTCCGGTGTATTTCCGTGTCTGTCTTGAGAGACTTTCTTTCTTTATACAAGGTGTCTGAGAGTGAATGAGATTGCAATACAAATCAGATACCGATAAGCTATCCGGAACAGTCGGTGTAGATGAGGTAGTTCTTTCTTATTTCGCAGAAATGGAAGTCTACTATAAATAAGCCGTGAGATCAGCCGTGTAATGCTTGGTCTGTAAATTTCCGACTGCGGGAAAGAATTTTGCCCATATCTTTTTCTGCTCATCCTGACGGCGGAAGTGTAGACCTTTTTATAATAACGAAAGGGGAATTGAATCGGAGTTTGAAAGGGAAAACTTGTTCGAAGATACGCTATCTGTAGTAGGACTCTCCGGAAGAGTAGTCTGTTCGTCTGAAAACGTCGATAAAGGGCTTTCGGTTTTTCTTTAATCCTAACCATATCAGGGTTATCGATGGTTTCTTCCGGAAGCATGTACCGGGCTAAAACTTGCAGTTGTTTGTAAAAGGAGATAGCTGAAATGGTTTTGCAATGATGTTTCTTTTTTACATAGCTTTACGGGTGTCAGGGTAACTGCCAAGTTCAATTTATGCTTGAACAGTTACGTATAAGAAAGGGATATTAGTGTTAAGAAAGACCTCTATATTCTCCGTAATATTTCCTGAGAAAGATAAGAGAAAGCGGATAATTCTTCAGTCAGACACAGAAGATATTAGTAGTCATATCATCTTAACTGACTGAAGAATTATCCGCTTTGAGAGAGTAATCATTATAATCTCAATCTTCTCAGCATCTTCAGTTCGCTATCATATCAATTTTATCTTGATTGTCTTTAGCTTTTTAAAGTCAGACGTTCCTCCATACATGATTTCGTATTCACCTTCCAGAGGGCGCATCGTATTTGTATGCGTATCATACCATTCGAGGCTTTTCCCATCCAGTTGAAAACGTGCTTCCTGGGTCTCACCCTTTTTCAGCGGGAGACGGCGAAATGCACGGAGTGTGTGGTGAGGACCGTCGTTGTCGCCCAGACGGCGCAGATAGACTTGAATTACTTCTTCTCCGTCTCTGTCTCCGCTGTTGGTGACAGGGATGGTGAGCGTGCAGGTCTCTCCGCATTTTACTTCGTCGGCAGACAACTGTGCCTCTCCATAGCTGAATGTCGTGTAGCTAAGACCGTGCCCGAAGGGGAAAAGGGGTTCTTCCGTCATATACCGGTATGTGCGCCCCCTCATGTCATAATTTTCAAAGTCAGGCAACTGTTGGGTGCTCTTATAGAAAGTGACGGGTAATCGTCCTGCCGGATTGTAATCACCGAACAACATGGAAGCTATCGCTTCTCCTCCGGCTTGTCCGGGATACCAAGCCTGCACGATGGCATCGCACAATTGCGTTTCGCGGTTTAACGCGATGGCCGAACCGGAGAAATTGACATACACCACTCTTTTGCCTGCCTGTTTCAGCTTTTTCAACAACTCTGTTTGTACTGCAGGCAGTTCGATGATCTCACGGTCTCCACCTCGGAACCCCGGTATTTCGATTGGCATCTCTTCGCCTTCAAGCCCCGGAGAAATACCACCGGCGAAGATGACCACATCAGCATCTTTCACGCGGTCGGCAGTCTGTTTGAGATTCAATGGAACCTCGCGTCCGAAGTCGAAAATCAGAGTAGCGCAATTACCTTCTGTAGCAGTAAACGTTATTTTCAACTGATAAGATTTTCCTTTCTCGGCCTTCAATACATAGACACGGTTGCTCTTCATGTTCAAAACATTGGCCACAAGCTTGCCATCTATTTGCAGGTTGGCATGCCCATAGGTTTGGAAACTGAACACCACATCTTCGCTCTTCTGGGGAGTGAAGGTTGTTTCATACACACCGCGGAATCCTCCCAGCGGTACTCCCGGTGCAAAGACTGTGGCACCAGCTGTGGTGAAGCGTAAGGGATTGGACTCGTGTGTCACGATGTCCGGTTCACTATCCGTCCGCTTCATGTCTTTCCAGTAGGAAGCTTTGAATCCGGGTCTGCCGTCGGGAGCAGTGCATTCGTTGAACAAGCTTTGCAGAGTCATGGACGAAGTGTGGTCGCATCCCTGGTCGTAGACGAGCAGTCCGGCTGGCAGGCGTTGCTGCAAGGCTTGCAACAATGTCACCGTGTGCGATGGAAATCCGTTGTAGTTGCCCCACTGCATGATGCTGTCGTTGGCATTGGGACCTATCAAAGCTATCTTCATGCCCTCTTTCTTCAAGGGAAGGATGTTGTCTTTGTTCTGCAGCAAGACGATGCTCTCTTTTGCCATTCGCAGAGAGAGTTCTCGATGTTCCTTGCTATCTACGACATCCATGGGAATCTTATGCCAGGGCACGTTGCTGTCGAACTCCCCCAGTTCGAAGCGTGCTTTTAGCACACGGTGCAGTGCGGAGTCCAGGCGGCTCTCTTTAATGAGCCCCCTATTTACGGCATCTGTCAGTGAGCGGTAGCTTTCTCCGCACTCCAAGTCTGTACCGCTGATGACGGCTTTTGCCGATGCGTGGGCAGAATCAGGCTCTGTGTGGTGATGCCCCGGAGTGTAGAAGTCTGCTATTGCCCAGCAATCGGAAACGACAAGCCCCTTATACCCCCACTCGTCGCGTAGTATTTGTTGCAGTAGTCGATTGCTTCCGCAGCAGGGGTCGCCTTCGTACCGGTTGTATGCACACATCACTTCCTTGACATCGGCTTCCTGCACCAAGGCTTTGAAGGCAGGCAGATAGGTTTCCCAAAGGTCGCGTGCCGCGACATTCTCAGCGTTGAAAGAGTGGCGGTTCCATTCCGGACCGGAATGTACGGCGAAGTGTTTGGCACAGGCATGCAGTTTGTCATACCTGGAGTCTTCCGGCCCTTGCAGACCACGTACCACACTGACACCCATCCGTGAGGTCAGATATGGATCTTCTCCGTATGTTTCCTGTCCGCGCCCCCAGCGGGGATCACGGAAGATATTGATATTGGGCGTCCAAAAAGTCAATCCTTGGTATATTTTCGTTCCTCCCTTCTTGGCATATTCGTTGTTTTTGGCGCGGGCTTCATCGCTGACGGCGGTAAAGACATCGAACACCAAGTCATCGTTCCACGAGGCAGCCATGCCAATGCATTGGGGAAATACGGTGGCCATACCTGAACGTCCCACCCCATGCAGGGCTTCGTTCCACCAGTTATACTCCTTGATGCCAAGCCGTGAGATGGCCGGAGATGAAAATTGCAGCAGAGAAACCTTTTCTTCTAGCGTCAATCGCTTAATCAAGTCAGTAGCTCGTTCGTCGGCCGGCAAAGAAGAATTCTGATACGGCAACGTCGAGTTGCATGATATCAGGCATAGTCCTATGGCACAGCCTGACATCAAAAGTTTAATAGTCTTTTTCATAGCTCTAAATTTTGTCATTGACCATGTTTGATTATGTAATAATGCCATTAATCAATAATGTAGGTTTGGATTCACGACACTGATCATTGCCTATGCACTGCTGGTCAGTTGTTTGGGATTAAACCGCTATAAATTTACATAGAGTATTTCTCCAATGCCGAAAAAAATGTAACATTCTTTTACAGGAATGTTACATGTGCGTCATTTATACAAAAGAATGTGAGAATTTTGTTCTTGATAGGAAGAAACTACCTGATAATCAGACAAGATATTGCTATTGCAATACCGGATCACAAATCCCGGAGAAAGAACAGAATCTCTCCATGTGGGAGCGATGCCGGTATCCCTCTCAATGAATAGAATATGTAAGGTACGATACTGCTTGTAGAGGGAGTTTGGCGGTGTTTTATCCGCTTACGAATGTTGTCAGCTTTATCACCGCTATGTTGGGAGAACGGCACCCGCACGGTACTCGAACCGTACAGGCATGGTATCCGAACCGTACGGGTGCGGTATAAAGGGTGTTTTACCTCTCTTTTATCGGGTTGATTGTTAGCTGTTTGCGATTATCAGAAAAGTCCGCTTGGGAGTATCGAATAATCCTTCCCCTCAACCCGGGTAGAATATTCCAGATATGGGTTGTCCGTGTGTGGGAGATGAAGATAAAAAACTGTCGCATGAATTTGAACTGCAATTGAAAAGCCTGATTCTTGACCTTTCGGATATAGTTCGAATCCATGCGACAGAGGAAATATGTCCGGTAGTAAGATTCATATCTGCATCTACCGTATCTTATCATCGGGCGGAAGAACAGGGATTCGAACCCTGGGAACAGTTGCCCGTTCACCGCATTTCGAGTGCGGCCCGATCGACCACTCCGGCATTCTTCCTTTGGTCGGTAGATATAATATGGTGAGATTCCCATGGATAACTCTCACAATGCAAAAGTAGTGTCTTTTATAATTGCTTGTTCTTTTATTCTCCTCTTTTTTACACTTAAACAGCACAATTTTTTGATGTTTTGTCAGTTTTTATATCCATGAAGCATTGGATACTTGACATGTTTTGCAAGAAAAAGCTGTATTTCTGCCTGTTCTTAGCCTATGTACTGAGAGGGTGGGCGCAGTTTGACGTGCATTTCAATCAGTATTGGGCTTTGCAGACTTATTATCATCCGGCTCATGCCGGAGCGGCTCCGCATCAGGCGCATGTGTATGGAACCTATGCCATGCAACTTGCGGGGTTTGCGCGTGCTCCGAAGTCGATGCTTTTGGGAGCGGATATCCCTTTTGGGCTTTTCGGGAAACAACATGGAGCCGGTATAGGTTTCTTTAATGAAGGCATCGGGCTGTTTCGTAACCAACGCCTTTGGGGACAGTATGCTTACCGGCAGAAGTGGGGAAAGGCAGAGTGGGGGGTAGGACTTCAGATAGGTATGCTCGATGTGTCTTTTGACCCTGAAAACATCGATTTGGGCGAGGAAGGTAATGACGACGCTTTTCCCCAGACGACAGAGAAAGGCATGGCGCCGGACGTGGGAGCCGGAGTCTACTATACCCATGCCCGTTTTTATGCCGGAGTATCAGGACATCACCTCACATCTCCGCGGTTGAACTTGGGAGAGAAGAGTGTCATTCGCGTGAAACCCCTCTTTTATTTAACAAGCGGATACAATATTCAGACTCGCAATCCGTTAATTTCCATACAGCCTTCTTTGCATCTGCAAACGGACTTTGCATCTGCAAGGTTGGATCTTACCGGACGTATCTTCTATACTTATCGCTCTAAAGTATTCAATGGGGGGATTACTTATTCTCCCAATACGTCGGTGGCTCTAAGTTTTGGGATGGCGATTGGCAAGGTTTCTTTGGGGTATTCCTATGAGGCTTTTACTTCAAAAATTGGGATATCCGGCGGAAGCCACGACGTAGCGGTGGTATACACGATAGATCTCGCTATGTTTAAGAAGAACAGGAATCTGCATAAGAGCGTGCGCATCCTTTGAACATGATTCCTTGGGGTCGAATATGAGTGGCGGAACGGGTGTGGATAAGAACAAAA
This sequence comes from Bacteroides sp., assembly GCA_041855205.1. GTDB lineage: Bacteria > Bacteroidota > Bacteroidia > Bacteroidales > Bacteroidaceae > Bacteroides. The sequence continues at coordinate 14,297 of JBHADT010000041.1, read as the reverse complement.
TATTGTACGGAAAGGTACAGACGAATAAAGAACATACTAATATAGAGGCTCTCGGAGCATACGTAGACCATGAGAATAGTGAAAAAAATAAAGACCTTCTACAAAAACTGTATCGTGCTGCTTCTCCTTTCTTCAGGTGTGTTGGCAGCCTGTATGGGGAGTGTCGCCGGCAGTTCCATGCGAGGAGGCGAACTGGTGGGAGTTTCCGCAACGGCCTGGAACGAACCGGCTCCGTATGGCATGGTGCTGGTGAAACGAGGCTCGGTGCTGATGGGACCGGAAAAGCAAGACAGTTTATGGGGAATCAACGTCCCTTCGAGAGAAATCTCCGTAGAGTCTTTCTGGATGGACGACACGGAAGTTACGGTTGCCGAGTACAAGCAATTCGTACAATGGGTGCGCGATTCCATCATTCGCGAACGTCTTGCCGATCCCGCATACGGAGGAAATGAACTCTATAAGATAGAGGAAGACCGTGAGGGGAATCCCATCAAACCTTACCTGAACTGGGTGAAGCCCATTCCGTGGAAACGCGCGACGGAAGATGAGCAGATGGCAATCGAAAGTATCTACAAGAGACATCCTATCGATGGGACGCTACGGCTCGACGGTTCACAATTGAATTACTTCTACGAAATATACGATTATGCCGAAGCCGCAAAACGTATCCACCGTCTCAATCCGGCGGAACGAACCAGAAACACCGACCTGCCGGTGAATGCGGATGAAGTGGTGATGATTACCAAAGATACGGCATATATTGATGAAGAAGGGAGGATAATCAATCGCACCATTACCCGTCCGCTGTCTGGTGAGTGGGATTTCCTGAACAGTTACATTGTCAACATCTATCCCGATACGACTTGCTGGGTCAATGATTTCGCCAACGCGAATAACGAACTGTACATGCGTCTTTATTTTGATCATCCGTCGTACAACGATCATCCGGTGGTCGGAGTAAGTTGGGAACAGGCGAATGCGTTCTGTGCATGGCGCACCAATTACCTGCTTGCCGGTTTGCGCGGACAAGCCCGTTACATACAACGTTATCGTCTGCCTACCGAAGCCGAATGGGAATTTGCCGCCCGCGGACGTGAAAATAATAAATTCCCGTGGAAAGACGATGCGACTTCCGATGAAGAAGGATGTTATAACGCCAATTACAAACCAGGTAAGGGAAACTATACCAAAGACGGTAACCTTATTTCCACACGCGTAGGGTCTTATTCGCCCAATTCAAACGGATTGTATGATATGGCGGGTAACGTGGCCGAGTGGACTTCCACCGCATACACGGAATCCGGAGTCCTTCAGGCAAGCGATATCAACCCGGATGTCCAATACAAGGCAGCTCCTCAAGATTCTTATGCCTTGAAGAAGAAAGTGATACGCGGAGGTTCGTGGAAAGATGTGAATGCCTTTATCCGTTCGGACTCCCGTTCGGCGGAATATCAGAACGAACAGCGTTCTTATATAGGTTTTCGTTGCGTGCGTACGCAGGTAGGCTATTCGGGGAGGAGCAAAAGATAACCTTCTCCGGATGGAGTTGTCAGAATAAACAAAGAAGATAACGAAGAGAGAATATTATGGAAGCGGAAAAAAAGGAAAATATTTCCCCTGTATCTCGCGATAAAAAGAGGAGAGGACCGGGACAGAAACTGCAAGATTTCATGGCAAGCTATCGCGGAAAGGTTATCATGAACTACGCTTACAGTTGGGGAGCAGCCATTGTCATTGCCGGTACTTTGTTTAAGCTCACGCATCTTCCGGGAGCTAACTTGATGCTTTGGCTCGGCATGGGTACCGAGGTACTTGTGTTTTTCATTTCCGCTTTTGATTTGCCTGATAAATCAACTCCCGTTTCCTATCCCGCTCTTTCTGGTTCACTTGCTTCCGCCGGTGTGGAAACAGAGACCTCAGGAAGTTATGCACTCGTTTCGGAAGGAGAGGCAGGCACTCCTGTTCTAAGGGAAAACGCAAGTACACCTCGGGAAAACGGCGTGTCTCATCAAAACATATCTTCGCAGGAGCCGTTCTTGCCGAAGACCGCTTCCGGAATGGAAACTGCTACACAGGCTTATATAGACCAACTGAAAGAACTTACCGAGACACTTTCCCGCTTTAGCGAAACCGCCGGTGCACTTACGCGCGATACCGAGCAGATGAACATGCTGAATCGCAGTCTTTCGGGCATCAACGCCATTTACGAGATGCAACTTCGCAGCGTTACTTCCCAGATAGGAACCATCGATGAGGTACATGAACAGACCCGCAGAATGGCTCGCCAGATAGAAGAACTCAATAAAGTGTATGCCCGTATGCTGCAAGCCGTGCAAGTGTCACGCCCGGAATAAAGAATGCAACCATACAAATTTCCTCCCAAACAAACGATAAGATGTCTCTGAACTCCAATCCGAACGCTCCCCGTCAGAAGATGATAAACCTGATGTACATCGTGCTGATGGCATTGTTGGCGCTCAATGTTTCGTCGGATGTGCTGAATGGATTCTCGTTGGTCGACGAGAGTCTTTCGCGCACCACATCGAACTCTTCGGTGCAGAATAATGCCTTGTACGAAGGATTGGCGGAAGCAAACCGGCATAATCCGGAAAAAATAGGGGGATGGTTCCAAAAGGCGGACTATGTGAAGCGTCTTTCCGATTCGCTCTACACTTACGTGGACGAACTCAAACAGCGCATCGTACGTCAGGCAGATGGAGCAGACGGAGACCTCTCACATATCGTACACCGGGAAGATCTCGAAGCGGCGTCTTTCGTGATGCTGGCTCCGGGCAGCGGACAAGGAGCCAAGCTTTATAACCGGATCAATGATTATCGCGAAGAGATACTCGCCTTTGTCACGGACTCCGTGCGCCGGCAAATCATCCGGGATAACCTCAGCACCGGAGTGCCCCGCAAGGAGAGTACGCAGGGAAAGAACTGGCAGGAATATATGTTTGAAAATACACCTGTGGCGGCAGCTATTACCCTGCTTACCAAACTTCAGAGCGATGTCCGCTATGCGGAAGGAGAAGTGCTTCACTTGCTCACGAGGAATACAGACGTGCAAGATGTGCGGGTCAATCGCCTGCAAGCTTATGTCATTCCGACCTCGCAACATGTGGTAAGAGGCGGTACGTACAGCGCACGCATCATTATGGCTGCGGTAGACTCTACCCGCCGTCCCTCCATCTATATAGACGGAAAGAAACAACCTGAACAGAACGACGGATGGTTCGAGACCGTCTGCAACCGTACGGGAGATTTTACCCTGAACGGATACCTCGAACTCGAACAGGGTGATGGTGAAATTATCCGGCGGGATTTCTCACGCAACTATACGGTGGTGGAGCCTACGGCTACGGTTTCTGCCACCATGATGAACGTGTTGTATGCCGGATATGACAATCCTGTAAGCATCTCCGTTCCCGGAATACCCGGAAACAGGGTGCAGGCAAGTATTACCAACGGCAACGGGACGCTGGTTCGTTCCGCTTCGGGCTATGTGGCGCGTCCGCAAACGGTAGGAAAAGACGTGGTTATCCGTGTCACCGCCACCATGGAAGGGCGTACGCAGTCGATGGGCGACTATGTCTACCGTGTGCGACAACTTCCTGATCCGTCTCCTTTTATCGAATACACCGAAGACGGTGTACCTAAACGTTATCGGGGAGGGCGGGGTTTACCCAAATCCGTACTTATGGAAGCCGAGGGCATTGTGGCTGCCATCGATGACGGTCTGTTGAATATCCGTTTCCGTGTTATCGGTTTTGAAACTGTCTTTTTCGATAACATGGGTAACGCCGTGCCGGAAATATCTTCAGGCACATCCTTTTCAATACGTCAGAAAGAGATGTTCCGCCGTCTTTCCCGTGGTAAGAGATTCTATATATCGCGTGTACGTGCAGTGGGACCCGATGGCGTGGAGCGTCTGCTGCCTACGACGCTGGAAGTTATTGTAAACTGATTCCGGCGCTTCATTCCGTAAGCCGGTTTTTGATCAAAGAACCATGAAGAATAATAGTATTATAAAGAATATACGAACGATGAAACTGTTTCTTAAACTCATGCCGATTCTGCTGTGTATGTGCAGTTTCTCTGCCGTGTGGGCGCAACGCCGTTATCCCTCTTCCTCCGAGTTGCCTCAGGATGTGGTGTGGATGCGCGAAATTTACCGGACGGTCGATCTTACCCGTGGAGCAAACGGCGCATTGTACTATCCCGTAGAGCCTGCGGGACAACGGATGAATCTTTTTTCTACGCTGATTCGCCTGCTGGCGCAGAAGAAAATACCCGCTTATGAATACCGGTTAGACGGAACAGAGTACTTCGAGTCCGATAATGAGATAAGCTTCCGCGATGTGCTCGACCGCTTTCAGATATATTATGAAATGAAGAAGGTGGCGAATCGTAGCGACAGTCTCATCTCCATCAGTAACAGCGACATCCCTTCGGCTGAAGTGCTGAGTTACTTCGTTAAGGAAGTATGGTATTTTGACCAACGCACCTCTACCTATGCATCCATGGTCACGGCGCTTTGTCCGGTGCTTCACCGTGCGGAAGAGTTCAGTTATGAACCGGTGAAGCTGCCCATGTTCTGGGTGAACTACAAAGATTTGGCTCCCTATCTGGCGCAGTCGAAGGTGGCTGTAAGCAATCACAACAATGCGGCAGGCAGCAGTTGGGACGCTTTCTTTACCGGACGTCTTTACGAAGGAGACATATACAAGACAACGAATTTGCAGAACCGTACCTTGGCGCAATACTGTACTACGGACAGTGCACTGGTCAAAGAGCGGCAGCGTATAGAGCGGGAATTAAAGGACTTCGAGCAGGTGTTATACGGTTCGGATCTTCGTTCCGGAACGGATTCTGTCGCCGTGTCTTCATATAAGAGCGCAGCGGAGCGTTCCACCCGCCGGCGAAGCACAGAGCGGGCAACACGGATGAAGAGTAGTGGGGGGAATTCCTCGTCCGCTTCATCCGTCAAGTCTTCCTCTTCTTCCAAACGGGAAACTCCGGTTCCTAAGGCATCCGTGCGCAGACAGCGAAGATAGTCCTCTCATTACCCGCGGATAACCTTTCTCCTGATTTCATACACACACACATCGTTTCGCTGATTTTGAATTACATTACCTCAAAGAAAAGAATGCGACTGTCAGAGGAAAGGGTATTAGGGAGAGGATAATCAATACAAAATCTCAAAGTGTTGACTGATAGAGTAAAAATAGATGTTCTCCTCTTGTGTTTAATCGACAGATTTGTATATTTGTCTTTACAAACCTAAAAAAGAAAGAATTATGAAAAAGATTTTCAACATTCTCGCAATAGCCGTATTTATGTTGGTAATGGCTATTCCTGTCCAGGCGCAACTCTTCAAATGGGGTCTCAAAGGTGGTGTAAACCTGACGGAACTAAGCGTTTCGGGTGATTTGAAGAATAATTTTAAAGACCAGAACAAAACCGGGTTTTTCATCGGTCCGATGGCGGAGTTCACCATTCCCATTATCGGTTTGGGTGTGGACGGTGCGTTGATGTACTCACGCCACGGAGGAAACCAAGATGGTTTGGAAATTCCTTTGAATTTGAAATACACGTTCGGTTTGGGAAGTACTTTGGGCTTTTATCTGGCTGCAGGTCCCGACTTCTTCTTCAACTTCAAGGAGAACAAAGAAGTGCTTGACCTCACGGGTGGAAAAGTGCAGTTGGAAAAGAAAAAAGCTCAGGTAGGTCTTAACTTGGGAGCGGGAGTGAAGTTGCTCCGTCATCTTCAACTGGGAGTCAACTACCAGATTCCTTTGGGAGACTCTTTCTCGCTGGAGAGTGCGGTAAGCGGAGCGAGCAGCGCGTTGAAAGGCGAAGTGAAGACCAAGATGTGGCAGGTGTCGCTGGCATACTTGTTCTGATAACCGCATTCTGCAACGACACGTTGCAGGAATGGATGATGACTGAAAACTAAGTTTGAATTGAGATGGTATAACTCCGGCGCCATGCGTTTCTAAGCGTGTGGGCGGCGGAGTTTTTTTATTCTTCTCAATCAGGGATTCGGAACTCTTTATCGTACGTTTTTCTTTCTTTTTTCCTTTGTCTTGCCTTCGTCTTTCTCTTTTTTCCTTTAATCTGCCAACCTTTTACATCCCTTTTGTCTTATCTTTGTCCGTGTTATGCAGAAGTATGTAGACGTCATATTGCCTCTACCGCTACCCGGCTTTTACACTTATGCTCTTCCTGACGAACAAGTGGAGCGGGTGCATCCCGGTTGCAGAGTAGTTGTCTCTTTCGGGCGGAAGAAATTCTATACTGCCATTGTACGTGAGGTGCACGACCGCAAACCTTCCGGCTATGAAGTCAAGGAGATATTTGCTTTGCTCGATTCGGAAAGCATCCTTCTGCCCGGTCAGCTCCCCCTTTGGGAGTGGCTTGCCGACTACTACCTCTGTACGCCGGGAGAGGTGTATAAGGCGGCTCTTCCCGTGGGGTTGAAGCTGGAGAGCGAAACTGTCGTGACCGGTAACCCCGACTACGAGGCAATACAGAATCTTACGGAGCGTGAGCTTTGCGTGTACGGTCTGTTGGAAACGGATACGGAGCAAAGCCTTACTCAGCTGGAAAAAAGGAGCGGCTTGCGTAATATTCTTCCTGTCGTCAATTCTCTTCTTGCCAAAGAAGCCATTTTCGTTAAAGAAGAACTGCGGCGCGCTTATAAACCCCGGACCGAAACGAGAGTGCGCCTTACTGCTGCGGTGCGCAGTGAGGAAAGGTTGAGAGCCTTGTTCGACGAACTTAAACGCGCCCATAAACAGTTGGACTTGCTGATGGTCTATCTGGAACTATGCGGAATGCCGGCACGGGATGTTCCCGATTCCCCGCAGACGGGAGTCTCCAAGAAAGAGTTGTTGTACCGGGCTTCCGCCTCGCCCGCCGTATTCGGTGCGTTGGTGGAAAGGGGAGTGTTCGAAACTTATCAGCATGAGGTGGGACGCCTGCATACATCCCCCATCGACACACAACCCCTTCATCCGCTCAACGAACATCAACAGCGCGTCTTCCGGGAAATCGGCGAAAGCTTCCGCACCCGCAACGTCTGCCTGCTGCATGGCGTTACTTCCGGAGGAAAGACCGAAATCTACATGCACCTGATAGAGGAAACCCTGCGGCAGGGCAGGCAAGTGCTTTATCTGCTTCCCGAGATAGCTCTTACCACACAAATCACCGAACGCTTGCGGCGTGTGTTCGGCTCCCGTCTGGGTGTGTACCATTCCAAGTTTCCCGATGCCGAGCGGGTGGAGGTGTGGCGCAAACAACTCTCGGAACAGCCCTACGACATTGTGTTGGGTGTGCGTTCGTCCGTCTTTCTCCCGTTTCGACGGTTGGGGCTGGTGATTGTGGACGAAGAGCACGAGAACACCTATAAGCAGCAAGATCCTGCCCCCCGCTATCACGCCCGCAACGCGGCGCTTGTGTTGGCATCCATGTGTGGTGCCAAAACGCTGCTTGGCACCGCCACGCCCTCGGTCGAGAGCTGGCGACATGCCGCTACGGGCAAGTATGCCCTTGTGCAACTGAAGGAACGTTACAAGGAAATTCTTCTGCCCGAAATCATTCCGGTGGACATACGGGAACTACGGCGTAAGAAACGCATGAACGGACCTTTCTCGCCCCTGCTTCTTCAATATATGCGTGAAGCCCTGCAACAGGGAGAACAAGTGATTCTCTTCCAGAATCGCCGGGGGTTCGCACCCATGATTGAGTGCAAAACCTGCGGCTGGGTACCCAAATGCAAGAACTGCGATGTCAGCCTTACCCTGCATAAAGGATTGAATCAACTCACCTGTCACTATTGCGGCTACACCTGTCCGCCTCCCCGTCTGTGTCCCGCTTGTGAGGGTACGGATCTGCGTAGCCGCGGCTTTGGTACCGAGAAGATAGAAGACGATGTCAAAATCCTCTTTCCCGAAGTGGCTGTGGCTCGTATGGATTTGGATACTACCCGTACCCGCACCGCTTACGAACGCATCATCTCCGAGTTTCAGGAAGGTAAGACACAGATACTCATCGGCACGCAGATGGTCTCCAAGGGATTGGACTTCGAGCGTGTGAGCGTTGTGGGTATCCTCGATGCCGACACGATGCTCAATTATCCCGACTTCCGGGCTTACGAACGCGCTTTCCAGCTCATGGCGCAGGTGGCGGGGCGTGCCGGCCGCAAGCATGGGCGTGGCAGGGTGATTCTGCAAACGAAGAGTATCGACCATCCCATTATCCGTCAGGTCATGAACAACGACTTTGAGCAGATGGTCTCCCAACAGCTGGCGGAGAGGCAGCTGTTTCGCTACCCTCCTTTCTATCGGCTTATCTACGTCTATCTCAAACATCGCCGGGAATCCTTGCTCGAGGAGATGACAAGGGAGATGGCTCTTCGCCTGCGTACTGTCTTGGGCGACAGCCGCGTACTGGGACCGGACAAGCCCCCGGTTGCCCGCATACAGACACTGTACATCCGCAAAATTATGCTCAAGATAGAACACAACGCCTCCATGCCGCAAGTGCGCGGGTTGCTGAAGCAGGTTCAAGGAGAGATACTGGCGGACGAACGCTACAAGTCGTTGATTGTCTACTACGACGTAGATCCGATGTAACGCCTCCTTGCTGCGCCGGAACGGCGGAAATTTTCCGGCAATCGTTCGAACCTGCCACACCGTGTGGCTGTTCATTCCTGATTATATATAATTTTACATCCATGAAGCCTGAACCCGCACCGGGGCATATGCGCCGGTAACGGACTCGCTTTCTGTGTGAAAACCGCACAAGCATGGTACTCTAATTGTAGCTGTTTCGTTCGACTACCGCGCCTGTCCCGTTCCGATACCGCGCCTGTATCTTATCGTCAGTATTGGAGATTTTGAATAATAGTCTGTTATCTAGTAGTTTATGCCGACGGAGAAGTTCCCTTTCATATACGTCGTACCTGTCTGTGCGCAAGCCTCTTGTTGAGTTTTTTGTAGTTGAAAAATCTTTACTCGCAAAAAGAAATAATACATGTTGCTTTTGTGGTCTCACCGTGACAGAGCGATTCGAGAAGGTGCGGATACATAAGATTGAGTGCAGATAAAATTAAATATGCAAAGAATGCTTTTGCTCTTTCTATCAAAGTTTTCTACCTTTACCCGGCATTCTTTGAGAGGGGGATGAGACAATCATATGCTAAACCTACTTCTGCAACGAACTATTCTTCGCTCTCGGTGAATAAAGGAGTGGATGTCTGCATCCCAATCATCGTTCCGTAACATCCGGCGGAGATACTCCGCTCATTGCGGAGTTTGGCAAAAAGGATAGTGGTGCCGCGCATAAGGGAAACGATTTTAGAAGAAAAACCGATTTTAATTGTAAAACACTAAAGATAAAAACGAAGAGCATGGATAAACCGCGTAAAATACTGTTTGTCTGTCTTGGCAATATATGTCGTTCGCCGATGGCGGAAGGAGTAATGAAGAGTCTGCTTGCCGAAGCAGGTTTGGAAAGTGAGTTTGCGGTGGATTCCGCCGGTATCTTGTCTTGTCATCAGGGGGAGCTTCCCGATAGCCGGATGCGTGCGCATGCCATCCGCAGAGGGTATGCGCTGACGCATCGCTCCCGCCCTGTGCGGACGGAAGACTTCTATGAGTTCGACCTGATAATAGGTATGGACGACCGTAATATAGCAGACCTTATGGAGCGTGCGCCTTCTCCCGACGAATACCGGAAGATATACCGCATGACGGACTATTGCACCCGCTTTACGGATGCCGACCATGTTCCCGACCCTTACTATGGAGGAGCGGAGGGGTTTGAATACGTGCTCGATTTGTTGGAGGATGCTTGTGCCGGGCTGCTCGACAAGTTGCGTTGATGCGACGACACGGCGTCGCGTCAACGGTTAGGCCTTGGCAGGTTGTCCGCTCGCACTCTTGTCCGTAGCTGTCAGTTCGGGATAACTGATGCGCGGATGGTAGTTGGCTTTCAGCTTATCCTTAAATACTGATTTCACAATAGCGATGTCTTTGAACGTGATGGGGCAGTCTTGGAAGAATCCTTCTGCCACTTGCGAATCGATGATTTTGTCCACCACGTTGTTGATGCTTTCTTCCGTATACTCTTGCAGGCTGCGGGAGGTAGCCTCCACGCTGTCTGCCATCATCACTATGGCGGTCTCTTTGGTGAATGGGTTCGGTCCGGGGTAGGTGAACCATGCTTCATCCGGTTCTTCGTCAGGGTGCTCGTTCTTCCATGAGATATAGAAGAATTTGGTCTTCCCATGTCCGTGGTGGGTACTGATGAAGTCTTTAATATCTTTAGGAAGATTGTGCTTCTCGGCAAGGCGCAGCCCGTCCGTTACGTGGTTGATGATAATCTGCGCGCTTTGCCGGTAGCCGAGGTTCTTATGCGGATTCATATTGCCCGACTGATTCTCGGTGAAGAACGCGGGGTTTTCCATCTTTCCGATGTCGTGATACAGTGCACCCGTACGCACCAACTGGCTTTTCGCACCGATGTGGATGGCGGCCTCCGCTGCCAGGTTGGCTACTTGCATGGAGTGCTGAAAAGTACCCGGGGCGGTTTCAGACAAGCGGCGCAGTAGCGGATGATTGATGTTTGAGAGTTCTACCAGCGTGACGTTGGAAGTGAAGCCGAATGTCTTCTCCAGCAGAAACAGCAGCGGGTAGGTGAACAGCAGGAGAATCCCATTGCACACGAAATAGATGTACATGCTGCCGTTGAACTTGGAGAGGTCATTCTCCGTTATCAGTTCGAAAGCGAAGTAAATGAGGGCATACGTGAGGATGACGAGAACTGCCGTGCGTATGAGTTGCGAACGTTGAGAGAGTTCGCGCAGGCTGAACACCGACACCAGACCGGCGGCAACCTGCAGCATGATGAACTCATGCGGATAGCGCAGGCAGATGGAACAGATAAGTATTGTGATTACCTGCGTGAGGAAAGCCGTACGCGAGTCTAGAAATACCCGGATGATGATGGGTAGCATGGCATAGGGCAAGATGTAGATGTTGAAGAAATTATTCGCCACCATCAGGGCAGTGATGACGCTGTACGATACTATCAGGCTGAAAAGAATCAGTATGCTGCCTTTGCGTTCGTAGTAGTCTTTTCTGTATAGTTCGAGATAGAGCATGAAGAAGAGAATGAACAGGCTGACGTATAGTATCTGTCCTCCCAGAATCAGGCGTTTCTGCCCGATGGATTCGCTCCGTTTGATGGACTCTTTGCGTAGACTTTCCAATACGTTGTACATTGCTTGGTCGATGATTTCTCCCCGGTCGATGATTTTCTGACCGCTCAGCACAATGCCGCTTGCCCACGAATAGCTGTTGAACAACTCCTGCCGTGCGGTCTCTGTGCGTTCCTTGTCGTACACCAGATTGGCGGAGAGGTATTCGTTGAGCGAACAGCGACGCAGCAGAGCAGGGTCGTAACGCAAAGTATCGGCATGCAACAGATAAGCGTATGCTTCCTTGACAGAGAACAAGGTGGAGACACTTTGTGAGTTGGCAAGTTTTTCGTCGATGACCATGATGGCGAGCGTGCTGTCTTTGCGTAGCATGTTTTGCGACTCGGTCGAAAGGATGCCCGTAGCATATATGTCGCTGAGTTTTCTTTCCAGATGGCGGAGGTATTCGGACGGAAGAACGGTACGCAATCCTTTCTGATAATCGCTGCGCAACTTGGCAAGAGCGTCTTTCTCTATATCTTTCTCTATCCGGAAATATGGCTGGAACAGCCTGATGAGGCTGTCTTGTTCCCGTTTCACCACCGTTTCATCTTTGTAAACCGGAAAGTCGAAGGTAGCCATTAATTGACCATACTTCCAGGGTTTGTTCAGATCGAACTGGTAATTGAATTTGCCGTCTCGAGGCAGAAAATAGACGATAACGGCCACCGTCCCGGCGAATAAGAGCGCTTTGTACAGCCATTCGTTGTACAAATGTTTTTTGGAACTTCTAACTCCGTTCATAACAGTTGATTTTGTGCGAAAAGTACTAAAAAAAAACAGAGTGTGAAAAAAAAGGTTTAATTTTGCCCACTAATAGTTTGTTTTTAGTAGACAGCATTGTATAGAATCATGACAGAAAGAAGAGTCAGAGTCCGTTTCGCTCCGAGCCCTACGGGAGCATTGCATATCGGCGGTGTGCGTACCGCTTTGTATAACTACTTGTTTGCCCGTCAGCATGGCGGCGATTTTGTTTTCCGCATAGAAGACACGGATTCCTCCCGTTTTGTTCCCGGAGCCGAGGAGTATATACTGGAGTCGTTTAAATGGCTCGGCATACCCTTTGACGAAGGTGTGAGTTTCGGTGGAGAATATGGTCCCTATCGGCAGTCCGAACGCCGCGATATATATAAGAAATATGTACAACAACTGCTTGCCGAAGGTAAAGCCTACATTGCTTTCGATACACCCGAAGAACTGGAAGCGAAACGCTCGGAGACGGTCAACTTCCAGTACGATGCTTCTACCCGCATGCAGATGCGCAACTCGCTTACACTTTCCGGGGAGGAAACCAACCGTCTGATTGCTGCTGGATGTCAGTATGTGGTGCGTTTCAAGATAGCTCCGGGAGAAGATATCCACGTGAACGACCTCATTCGGGGCAAGGTAACTATCAATTCTTCTATTCTGGACGACAAAGTATTGTATAAGTCGGCGGATGAACTGCCTACCTATCACTTGGCAAATATTGTAGATGATCACCTGATGGAAATCTCCCATGTCATACGTGGAGAAGAGTGGTTGCCTTCCGCACCTTTGCACGTGCTGCTTTATAGGGCTTTCGGGTGGGAAGACACCATGCCCGCATTTGCTCATCTTCCTTTATTGCTGAAACCCGAAGGAAACGGTAAGCTGAGTAAGCGAGACGGTGACCGTCTTGGCTTTCCCGTATTTCCGCTTGAATGGCATGACCCCCGGAGCGGAGAAGTTTCCTCGGGCTATCGGGAGTCGGGATACCTGCCCGAAGCAGTCGTTAACTTTCTTGCTCTGTTGGGATGGAATCCCGGGAACGATCAGGAACTTCTCTCGATGGACGAACTTGTGAAGCTGTTCGATCTGGCTCATTGCAGCAAGTCGGGTGCAAAGTTCGATTATAAAAAAGGCATCTGGTTCAATCACGAGTACATATTGATGAAGCCCGATGAAGAAATCGCCGAAATGTTTCTCCCCGTACTGAAAGAACACGGCGTGGAGGCTCCTTTCGAGAAGGTGATAGCCGTGGTGGGGATGATGAAGAATAGAGTGAGCTTTGTACGCGAACTTTGGGAAGTGTGCAGTTTCTTCTTTGTGGCGCCTCGGGAGTACGACGAAAAAACGGTAAAGAAACGTTGGAAAGAAGATTCCGCGCAGTGCATGGCGGAACTTATGGAGGTGCTTGCCGGCATTGAAGACTTTAGCATCGAAGGACAAGAGAAGGTGGTCATGAAATGGATTGAGGAAAAAGGTTATCATACGGGCAATATCATGAACGCTTTCCGTCTGACACTTGTGGGTGAGGGAAAAGGACCTCATATGTTCGATATTTCTTGGGTGTTGGGTAAGGAAGAAACGTTGGCTCGTATGCAACGTGCCATCGAAGTTCTAAAGTAGTCAGAAATATCCGAAAGTATGCTGTACAATCTTGCGATAGTCATCTACGACCTTCTGGTGCATTTGGCTGCTCCTTTCAGCCGCAAGCCTCGTAAAATGATGAAAGGACATTGGGTGGTTTATGAACTGCTCCGTCAACAGTTGGAAAAAGATGTCCGTTACATCTGGTTTCATGCCGCTTCGTTGGGAGAATTCGAACAGGGACGCCCATTGATAGAGAAAATCCGTGCCCGCTATCCGGGTTACGGTATTCTGCTGACGTTCTTCTCTCCTTCGGGTTATGAAGTGCGTAAGCATTACCGGGGAGCTGATGTGGTGTGTTATCTGCCTTTCGACAAGCCGCGCAACGTGAAGAAGTTCCTTGATATAGTAAACCCTTGCATGGTTTTCTTTATCAAATATGAATTCTGGAAAAACTACCTTGACGAACTTCATAAGCGGCGTATTCCTGTGTACAGTGTTTCCTCCATATTCCGTCGCGGACAGATTTTCTTTAAGTGGTATGGAGGCACTTACCGTCATGTGCTTCGTAATTTCGATCATTTGTTTGTTCAGAACGAACGTTCCAAACGTTTCCTGAGCAAAATAAACATCAACCGGGTGACGGTAGTGGGGGATACTCGCTTCGACCGGGTGTTGCAGATACGGGAGGAAGCCAAAG
>JBHADT010000040.1:0-10326 GCA_041855205.1 Bacteroides sp. | reverse complement strand
GTTGTGTCTTTTTCCAATTCTTGTAGTGGATACAATCCCAAAACCATCCCGCCCAAAGGAAACAGGGCATAGGTTTCCTGACTCTGTTCCGATTTCTTCCAGCCTAAGCCCTCGTAGAAAGCCAATGCTTTTTGAAAGTCCTTTACTCCCAATGTGATTAAAGTGAATTTCTGTCTCATAAGTCTATACACTATGGAGTTTGCTACAAAGTTACTCATTCATAAGAAGAAAGACGAAGAAAACAGCATAAAACGCTTCTTGCAAATGCTTTATCTCCGATAGTTCTCTTGCAATAGTTGATTGATGTCGGATAGTCGGTAGAGGATTTTCCCTGCGATTTGGGTATAGGGGATAATGCCCTTGTCCTGATAGTCCTGCAAGGTGCGAGGGCTGGCGAAAAGCCGTTCGCAGACTTCTCGCCCCGTGAGGTAGATTTCTCCTCCGAAGAGCGGACGGTGCGTTTGAGCAATCTCTCGAAGGCATTTGCTCACTTCTCGGATGCCTGGGATGAGTTGTTTCATCTCGGGCGTTTCCTTGTTGATAGTTTCAAAATAATTTGCACGTTTGCTCGTCTCGGCATAGCCCGAGCAAGCTCTGTCTCTGCTCTCGTCTTGTCGCAAACCTTCATACTCCATAGTTGCGATTATTTGCGGTTGGACTTGGCAAGGAGTGCTTCCACATCCTCGCGTTTGTAATAGCACTTGTGCCCGATTTGGATAAAGGGAAGCACGGACGTGTCCCGATAGTGTTGGAGCGTCCGTTTGCTGATGTTCAGTATTCGGCACACGTCCCCGTTCTCATTCTCGCCATTCTAACTTGGTCTCAAAGTCCGGGAAGCCCGGGTAACTTAACGGCTACTGTGTCACAGCTCGTAGCGGTACGGAGTACAAGGCGAGCGAGAGATGGAAAGGCTACACGCTCGCCCATATCGAGCGGACTCAGAGCAAACTGAAGTATAACTCAATGAATATATCCCATGGAAACAAACTCACATCCGGAGGCGGCATCTTCCAATGTTAAGCGGGGACAGTACAGCCCCCGGAAAAGAAAAGACACGGCTCCAAAGGTAAATCCGCAGCTTGCAATAGAATTGTTCTTTCAAGAAATGGGACGTATCGAGGCTTATACGAAGCGTATAGAGGATGCAACAGCCAAATAACGGGGAAAGCCTCAAAAGTGCAGAGAATCGCCTAAAAACGCGTTAGAGGACTTTGAACGACAGGGGAACAGGATGAAAAACGGTGGTTATGTGGATAAACGGATTTCGTTCTACTCCATTCTTTGTGTCGTTATCTCCCTTTTGTTTGCCTGTCTTATGTGTTGTCTTTGGGTGGATGCGGCAAAGACCGGGACAGGTACAATGTGTTTATGAATACTATCAAGAGCAGACAAACTATAAAACAGGCAGGAATCCTGCCTGTTTTATAGTTTGAGCTTATTGCTTAAAATGGTGTTTAATTCAGATAATTGCGATGTAAGAAATGTTCCAATATAATATCTATTGCATTTCCCATTTTTTAAGTGAATTCTAAGTCCAATAGTTTTTCCATAAAAGAAAGGGTCTTTAAACACTGTAATTTGCTGAATGCTCTCAAAATCAAAGCCTTTCTTTTGGTATAGACTTTCTATTATAAGTTGTTCTTTATAGATTTTTATTTTATTAGCACGATTGGCTAATATAAAATAACTTAGCACACATGGAACTGTGTACACATACCATGTAAAATGACCATGTGAGAATAATAGCAATACCGAAGTTCCAATGAATAGCGAAACTACAGTGATAATAATATACTTGTATGTGAATGTCAGCATAATTAACAAAGTGCAAGACACATCAACGTAGAGCATGCAGCAAGTCCTAATGAAACTCCACCACTTGGAACAGCTCCTATCGCACTTAAACCATAACAGCCGGCACTTATTGCTACAGAGCATATAGCAGTAAACCATCCGCCCCGCACTCTTGAAACGGGTATTGTAGGGACATCATTTCCGTAAACGCTTGTAACGACAGCTAAACCATTTTGTTTGTGGTAGGATGCAGAAAAAAGTGGTTCTTTAAACTCGTTGTATAATGTATATTTATCTGTATCTGTTTTCTTAAAATAAGTTGATAAGCTATTTCCTTACTTGTTCCAACGCCTATAATAAAATCTGCGTCATTTGTTGTATCTGTAGCTGGTATAATATAAATATTATCCTCTTTTCCTTCAATGTTTAACAAGAAAGGAGAGGAAAAGTCATAATCATTATAATTAGAAGGAGTGACAATAGATCTGGTAATATCCTTATATTTACTAAATAAGCCCTGAATATCTAAAGAATCCGGACACTCGGTAATATTATATTTCTCAATTCTTGGTGTTTCGGAAGTCGGTGACTCGATTTCCTCATTGGCGTTTTGACATGAAATAAATGTTATTCCACTTACTAAGAATAACATTGCAAAAAGAAAGACTTTTTTGTTTTATTGTTATGATATTTTTTTTGTTTCTCTGCGAAATTATTGCTTTTTGTTATGAATACCAAAAAAGAATACAAAAAATAAAATCTGCATTTAACTATATTTTTTATTGTTTTTTTTGCCCAAAAGAACGCAATAGCATTATAGCTCTTTAAGCTTACACTGGATTTTCCAAGTGGAAAACAGAGAAAAAAAAGAAGCGGAAGAAAGAAACAAGAAGCGGGAAAATAGGAAGCAAAAAAGAGAAATAATAAGAAGCAAAATACAGAGAGACAAGAAGCGGGAGACAAAGAAACAATAAATAAGACAACAGAGAAAAAAGTAAACAGAAAGGGTTGACCAAACGGTCAACCCTTTCTTCTGCTATTAATCAAACATCAAGCGATGCTTAAAGCCTGCTTTGTATGTTTCGTTGTGTTCCGGGAAGACAGCTCCTGAGGCGCATACGCCCGGCATGCCCCCTCCGGCGTTTAGTCTTTCAGTTTGGCGATGATGAAGTCGCGGTTCAGTCGTGCGATGTTGCTGATGGAGATGTTCTTCGGGCACTCCGCCTCGCAGGCGCGGGTGTTGGTGCAGTTGCCGAATCCCAGTTCGTCCATCTTGCTTAGCATGGCTTTGGCGCGGCGGAGCGCTTCGGGCTTGCCTTGCGGCAGCAGGTTGAGCTGGCTCACCTTGGCGGATACGAACAGCATGGCCGAACCGTTTTTGCAGGCAGCCACACACGCGCCGCAACCGATGCACGAGGCGGCGTCCATCGCTTCGTCGGCAATGGGCTTGGGTATGAGGATGGCGTTGGCATCCTGCGGTGCGCCTGTGCGTACGCTCACATAACCTCCCGCCTGCATGATTTTATCGTAGGCGGTGCGGTCTACCATCAGGTCCTTGATGACGGGGAATCCAGCCGAGCGCCAAGGCTCCACGGTGATGGTGTCGCCGTCCTTGAAGCGGCGCATGTAAATCTGGCAGGTGGTGGCTCCCGTAGCGGGTCCGTGAGGATGTCCGTTGATGTAGAGCGAGCACATGCCGCAGATGCCTTCGCGACAGTCGTGGTCGAAAGCCACGGGTTCTTTCCGCTGGCTTATGAGCTGTTCGTTCAGGATGTCCAACATTTCGAGGAAAGAAGTGTCTCCCGAAATATCTTTCATGGAGTATTCTTCGAAAGCGCCTTTTTCTTTAGGTCCTTTCTGACGCCATACTCTGAGCGTGAAACTTATGTTTTTGTCCATTGTGATTCGTTTTTTTAGATTTTAAGTTGGTCGATGAAAGAGCCGCCCCGGGGTTAAGACTTGTAGTTACGCGTCTGTACCTGAATGGCTTCGTACACGAGCGGTTCTTTGTGGAGTACGGGCGTCTTGTCGTCGCTTCCCTGATATTCCCAGCATGCCACGTAGAAGAAGTCTTTGTCGTTGCGCTTGGCTTCTCCCTCTTCGGTCTGGTACTCTTCGCGGAAGTGTCCGCCGCAGCTCTCTTCGCGGTTCAGGGCGTCGTTGCCCATGAGTTCGCCGATGAGGATGAAATCGTACAGGCGGATAGCCTTTTCGAGCTCGATGTTCATACCTTCTTTCGAGCCGGGGATGAAGAGGTCTGTCTCATACTCCTTGCGTACTTCCTTGAGTTTTGCAAGACCTGTCTTGAGTCCTTCGGCGGTGCGTCCCATGCCCATGTATTCCCACATGATGTGACCCACTTTCTTGTGTATGGTGTCTACCGACTGGTTGCCTTGAATGCTCATGATGCGGTCTATGCGGTCGTGCCATGCCTTTTCGGCTTCCACGAATTCGGGAAGGTCGGTTGAGAAGCGCGGAACGGTGATTTGGTCGGATAGATAGTTCTGTATGGTGTAGGGCAGCACGAAGTATCCGTCTGCCAATCCCTGCATGAGGGCGGACGCTCCCAGACGGTTGGCTCCGTGGTCGGAGAAGTTGCACTCGCCGATGGCGAACAGCCCCTTGATGGTGGTCTGCAGTTCGTAGTCTACCCAGATACCGCCCATGGTGTAGTGGATGGCGGGGTAAATCATCATCGGGTTGTAGTATTTGGTTCCGTCTATTTCTTTGGCCAGTTCACCGGGGTTTACGTCGGTAATTTCCTCGTACATGTCGAAGAGGTTTCCGTAGCGTTGCAGCACCACGTCGATGCCGAGCCGGTTGATGGCTTCGGAGAAGTCGAGGAACACGGCAAGTCCGGTGTTGTTCACGCCGAAGCCCGCGTCGCAGCGTTCTTTGGCTGCGCGGCTTGCCACGTCGCGCGGCACGAGGTTACCGAATGCCGGGTAGCGGCGTTCGAGGTAGTAGTCGCGGTCTTGTTCGGGGATGTCGCTTCCTTTGATTTCGCCTTTCTGGAGTTTGATGGCGTCTTCTTTCTTTTTGGGCACCCAGATGCGTCCGTCGTTGCGCAGCGATTCGGACATGAGTGTGAGTTTCGACTGCTTGTCGCCGTGTACGGGGATACACGTGGGGTGAATCTGTACGTAGGCGGGGTTGGCAAACACGGCTCCCTTGCGGTAGCAGGATACGGCGGCTGTGGCGTTGCAACCCATGGCGTTGGTGGAGAGGAAGTATGCGTTGCCGTATCCGCCGGTGGCGATTACCACGGCGTGTGCGGCGAAGCGTTCGAGCTTGCCGGTGACGAGGTTGCGGGCGATGATGCCTCGTGCGCGTCCGTCGATGAGCACCACGTCGAGCATTTCGTAGCGTGTGTAGAGTTTCACGGTGCCGATGCCCACCTGACGGCTCAGGGCGGAGTAGGCTCCCAGCAGAAGCTGTTGTCCGGTCTGCCCTTTGGCATAGAATGTACGCGACACTTGCGCGCCTCCGAATGAGCGGTTGTCGAGCGTGCCGCCGTATTCGCGTGCGAAGGGTACGCCTTGCGCCACGCACTGGTCGATGATGGCGTTGGACACTTCAGCCAGGCGGTACACGTTGGCCTCGCGTGCGCGGTAGTCGCCGCCTTTCACGGTGTCGTAGAACAGGCGGTACACGGAGTCGCCGTCGTTCTGATAGTTCTTTGCCGCGTTGATACCGCCCTGTGCGGCGATGGAGTGTGCGCGGCGGGGCGAATCCTGAATGCAGAAGTTGAACACGCGGAAGCCCATTTCGCCGAGTGAGGCGGCTGCGGAGGCTCCTGCCAATCCTGTTCCCACCACGATGATGTCCAAACGGCGTTTGTTGGCGGGGTTCACAAGTTTTTGGTGGGCTTTATAGTTGGTCCATTTCTCGGAAACGGGTCCTTCGGGAATCTTTGAATCTAAGATGATCATGTTGTTATCAGAATTAGTCGGTTAAACAAATGTTAGCACACGGTTCCGCAGCAACTGCAGATCGACCGGATGTAGAAAGCCACCACCACGGCGGCGAAACCGAGCACAATCACGGTGGAGTAGATGTCGGAAATGCATTTCCAACGGTCGATCCAGACTTTGTTGTTCCAGCCCAGCGACTGCATCGAGCTCCAGAAACCGTGTGTGAGGTGGAACCACAGCGCCGCCAGCCACACGAGGTAGAGCACCACGTAGACGGGATTGGCAAACGTCTGCTCGATGTGGAACACGCCGTTCGCTACATTTGCCATCACATCGTCTTCTACGTGCATGCCCATTTTGTGCATCACTTCGGGCAGCTGCATTTTAGACCAGAAGTGCACCATGTGCAACGCCAGCCCCGCGATGACGATGATTCCCAGTACGAGCATGTTCTGCGAAGCCCATTCCACGTTTTTGGGTTTTTCCACCACGTCGTAGCGTATGTTGCCGCGCGCCTTGCGATTTTGCAGGGTGAGCCAGAACGCGTACACGATGTGCACGATGAACAGGGCTGCCAGGCCTGCCGTAGCCACCAGTGCGTACCAGTTGGCTCCGAGGAACTCGCAAATCAGGTTGTAGCCTTCGGCCGACACCAGTGCCACGAGGTTCATCGCCATGTGAAACGTCAGAAACAGGATAAGGGCGAGACCGCTGACGCTCATCACCACTTTCCTTCCTACAGATGAATTACTTAACCACATAAATGATTGAATTTAAATTATTTAATAGTTAGAAAATATGCGTGTCCGGAATATGTCTCCATATTCCCCCGCAAAAATAGGTGAAATACATAGATAAAGCAAACAATTAAAGAAATAATTCCGTAATGGAAGAATCCCTTGCGCCGCCTCTTCCGTCCGGCGAAAAAAGCTATCTTTGCGGGCGGACTTGTAAATACGGGAAAGAGGATGAAAGCTATCTGTATGACGGTGTGCCTGCTGCTTGCGGGCTTTTGCGCGGTGTCGGCGCAGAGTTGGGATGTGCGCGTCTTGCGCACGGTGAACGGATGGAACGGAGGATTTACCCGTAGCGTTTTCAGCGCGGTGTCGGGCAGCGCGCCCTACCTCTCGGTGGGAGTGCCTGTTGCGATGGCTGTCTGCGCGTGGGCGAAGCATGACGACCGCCTGTGGAGCGACGCCCTCTATGTGGGCACTTCCGTGGCTGGTGCGCTGACGCTGACCTACGGGATGAAACACCTTGCGGGCAGGGAACGCCCCTACGAACGCTATCCTCATCTGATTCACGCCTACAGTCGCGAAGACAGTCCGTCCTTTCCCTCCGGACATACGGCGATGGCGTTTTCGCTCGCCGCGGCACTGAGCATCAAGTATCCCAAGTGGTATGTGATAGCCCCTTCCGCCCTGTGGGCATGCTCGGTGGGCTTGTCGCGTCTGAACGAGGGTGTTCACTATCCCTCGGACGTGCTGGCGGGCGCGGCGTTGGGCGTGGGCTTCGCTGTGCTCAACGTGTATGTGAACCGGGAGTTGAACAAGTGGCTCTTCGGCAGATAGTCCGCTTTCCGTCTCTTCCTTTTACCCTTTTCCGTCTCTTTCCTGATTTTCCGCGCTTTTCTTTCCCTGCTTCCGCCTGCCAACGTTTTTCTCTTCGGAACCCTCCGGCGTGTCCGCATGAGGTTTCCTTCCTCGTGGTGCGGGGTGGGGTGCGGATGCGTCGCCACATCCTTGCAATCAGCGCCGGGAGAAGCACACCCGTGTGGCTCGCTCACCGTACCCGTGCGGTTCGGATGCCATGCCCGTGCGGTTCGGCTACCGTGCCTGTCCGGTTCTCCGGGGATGTCGGGGCGGCGGCTCCGGAGAGGTTTTTTCGAGCACAAACCCTCTCCCGTCCGATATTTCCTTTGCATATTTGAACGGAGGTAAGCAAATATTCGCTTACTTTGCTACTGTCAATCATAAATACCGACTCTTATGGCAAAGAAGAAAGAGAAAAAGGGCGGCAAGCGACTGCGTAAGTCGGAACTTACGGCGATGCTGCTCGACTTGTTTCACCTCCATCCCGGCGAAACGCTGTCGCTGAAAACCATCAGTGAGCGTCTGCGCCTTGTCACACACCCGTTGAAGATGCTATGCAGAGACGTATTGGGCGAGCTGCTGCTGGACGACTACATCACCGAGGTAGACAAGGGCAAGTATCGCCTCAACACGCACGGCGTCGAGATGACGGGCATCTTTCAGCGTAAGAGCAACGGCAAAAACTCCTTTATCCCCGACGAAGGGGGCGAGCCCATATTCATCGCCGAGCGCAACTCGGCGCACGCCATGAACAACGACAAGGTGCGCATCGCCTTCTACGCCAAACGCCGAGGGCGCGAAGCCGAGGGCGAGGTGATAGAGATTCTGGAACGGGCGAACGACACCTTTGTGGGAACCCTCGAAGTGGCGCCCTCCTACGCTTTCCTTGTGACGGAAAACCGTACCCTTGCCAACGACATCTTCATCCCCCGCGACAAGCTCAAAGGGGGCAAGACGGGCGACAAGGCGGTGGTGAAAGTGGTGGAGTGGCCCGACAAGGCGAAGAACCCCATCGGGCAGGTCATCGACATACTGGGCAGGGCGGGCGACAACAACACCGAGATGCATGCCATCCTCGCCGAGTTCGGACTCCCCTACGTCTATCCCGCGGCGGTGGAAAAGGCGGCGGACAAGATTCCAGCCGAGATTCCCGCCGGGGAGATTGCCCGCAGGGAAGATTTCCGCGGGGTGACCACCTTTACCATCGACCCCAAGGATGCCAAGGACTTCGACGACGCCCTCTCCGTGCGACGTCTTGCGGACGGACTCTGGGAGGTGGGCGTGCACATTGCCGACGTGACGCACTACGTGCCCGAAGGAGGCATCATAGACCGCGAGGCGGAGAAACGGGCCACGTCCGTATATCTTGTGGATCGCACCATACCCATGCTGCCCGAACGTCTGTGCAACTTCATCTGTTCCCTGCGCCCCGACGAGGAGAAACTCGCCTATTCCGTCGTCTTCGACATCACCGCCAAGGGCGAGGTGAAACGCTCGCGCACGGTGCACACCGTCATCAAGTCCGACCGCCGCTTCACCTACGAGGAAGCGCAGCAGATCATCGAGACGGGCGAGGGCGACTACCGGGACGAGATTCTCACGCTCGACACCATTGCCAAGGCGCTGCGCGCGAAACGCTTCGCCGCGGGAGCCATCAACTTCGACCGCTACGAGGTGAAGTTCGACATCGACGAGAAGGGCAAGCCGCTGGGCGTTTATTTCAAGGTGTCTAAAGACGCCAACAAACTCGTGGAGGAGTTCATGCTCCTTGCCAACCGCACCGTGGCGGAGATGGTGGGACGAGTGCCTAAAGGCAAAAAGGCGAAAACCTTCCCCTACCGCATACACGACCTTCCCGACCCGGAGAAACTCGACAACTTGGCGCAATTCATCGCCCGCTTCGGCTACAAACTGCGCACGAGCGGGGCGAAGTCGGACGTGTCGAAGTCCATCAACCACCTGCTCGACGACATACAGGGCAAGAAGGAGGAAAACCTCATCGAGACTGTCTCCATACGCGCCATGCAGAAAGCCACCTACTCCACGCACAACATCGGGCACTACGGGTTGGCGTTCGACTACTACACGCACTTCACCTCGCCCATACGCCGCTATCCCGACATGCTGGTGCACCGCCTGCTCACCCGCTACCAAGAGGGAGGACGCAGCGTCTCCGAGCAGAAATACGAAGACCTGTGCGAACACTCCAGCGCCATGGAACAGGTGGCGGCCAACGCCGAACGCGCCTCGGTGAAGTACAAGCAGGTGGAGTTCATGAGCGAGCGGCTGGGGCAGGTCTACGACGGTGTCATCTCCGGCGTCACGGAGTGGGGTTTGTATGTGGAACTCAACGAGAACAAGTGCGAGGGCATGATTCCCATCCGCGACCTCGACGACGACTACTACGAGTTCGACGAAAAGAACTACTGCCTGCGCGGACGCCGCAAACGCCGCACATACAGTCTGGGCGACGCCATCACCGTGAAGGTGGCACGCGCCAATCTGGAGAAGAAACAACTCGACTTCGCGCTGGCGGAGTAGAGGGCGGAGGAAGTTCGCCGAATGCATTATCAATCCGACAAAAGAATGAAGACAATCCCCATCACCGATTCCCAGCTCATCGAAACCATCATCGGCAAGTGCGCCTACTGCACGGTGGGCATCACCGACACTGCCGGCAACCCCTACGTGATACCCATGAATTTTGCCTACGAAGCCGGCAGGGTGTACCTGCACTCCGGTCCCGAAGGAAGCAAGCTGGAGATGCTGAGCCGCAATCCGCGCGTGTGCATCAACTTCTGCGAGGGACACGAACTGGTGTACATGCACCGGCAGGTGGGGTGCAGTTACAGCATGAAGTCGCGCAGCGTCATCTGTCGAGGCACGGTAAGCTTTGTAGACGACCTGCGGGAAAAGGAACGCATACTCACCCTGCTTATGAGGCACTACACCGATGCCGAATGCCGCTTTTCCGAGCCCGCCCTGCGCAATGTCAGGGTGTGGAGGGTGGACGTAGAGGAGATGAC
>JBHADT010000039.1:0-4247 GCA_041855205.1 Bacteroides sp. | reverse complement strand
GTTCCAGCGGAGACGCTTCGTAGACAGGTTGGCTGTAGGGACGGCTGTCGGCGTATCCGCTGCTGCCGGCAGCAGCGGACTTCAATGCGGAAGGCTCGATGTAATTCGCCGTCACCGGGACGGGCAACCATTGGTTGCTCTTGCGGCCGAGGGCGTCGTACTCTTGGAGCGTGGCGAGGCGATGGCTGACAAGTTCGTCTTTCACGGATTTCAGGAGGCTGAAAAAAGGGCGACCCAAACCGTCGTGGTATGTTACCTTATCATGGCACAACGAACCCGACATATTCAGATGTGTGCGTTCTATCACGTAGTTACGTGAAGCGTCTTGTGCATGCGATGTGTGTGAGAGCAGGAACAGGAGCAGCACACAGATTGCTCTTTGGATGAAGGTTTTATGGAGGAACATGGGATAAAAGATGTTCAGATTGTTTTTTTTCATATACGTGATATTCTTTTAATGGGTGATTTGAATAAAGGACGGACTGCCGATTTCGATGCCCGAAGCTCCGGTAATGTGTATCTCTCCCTTTCCGCCCGATGTGCCGGGATTGTTCAGAGAAATGCCGAAAGAGTGCGTTCCGGCCGGCAGATTCAATTGAACGTTTTGTCCGTTGGCGTCCGAAAGGGTATATTCAGTGCCGTCCAGTGTAAAGACAGCGAAGCCGGAATCGAGTTCGGTCAGCAGGTAAAAATCTATTGTGCAAGCCTTTGGGCAAAACAACTTTGCGGTTATCCTATCTGGGCTTTGAACTATATCGCTGAAGCGGAGCTTGGGAGAAGACACTTTTAAAGTCACTGTTTTTTCAGCCCTGTCACCTGTCAATCCGTCTTTCACCGTGCAAGTCAGGCTCAACGTGCCGTCATGTTGCAAAGGGATGCCTATACTTGCGGACGAACCGAAAGGGGTGGTATGGAGTATGACGCCCTGTGCATTCTTCAGTGTCCAAGAATAGCTGTGGAAGCCTGAACTTCCTTCGGTTGAAGCCGTGGTGGAAAGCATGTCGTCGTAATCGTAAGAAGAGGATACGGAAAAGTTCACCGACAGATTTGGCTCGCCACGGCGGTGATAAGCAAAACGCTGCACTGCGGCGCCCTGTCCGTCAATAATGCCGTTGAGACGCTTGGCGGAATCGTACAGATAAGAAGTCGTTTCACCGTTTGGCAAGGTCTGTTTCGTCATGCCTACCAAGGGTTCGTACAAGTACGAAGTCATCAGACCTTGACTGCCTATTTTCTGACGGATGATATCCAGCGCACCCGGTATACTCCAATAGGGTCCATCCAGCGTGTTCAGTGTGCTTTGCCCTACAAGAGAGAGCGTACCGGCATAATCCAATCCCTCAATGGCGGCCACCGGAAGCGTACGGTTATATCCCCAAAGATACGTGCGTTTTACAAGTCCGCCCTCAATCAGACTTTGCAGATTTCCGGCAGAATCATATCCATACACCGCTTTACAGATTTCCGGATGCCCGTTCTGCTTGTAGAACGTTTTAAAAGGTTTGTACAGCTTCGTCCCGAAGAGGGCGAACTCCGTGCGGAAAAGTTCTTCCTGCCCGTTTACGCTGCGTTTGATAAGCCAGATGGGATTATTGATATCATGTTCGCTCATCGAACGGAAAACGCTTTGTTGTGCCTCGTCAGGGGCAAGCCAATACTCTCTGGGATAGAAATACTCTTCAGACAGAGAGTTTCCATCGCTGCAACTTACGGTTTTTGACTTGAGCAACGCTTCTTTGTAAGTATATGAAGTTTGTTTGGTCAGATTCCCGCTGTCCGTATAGTCTACGGTCTCTTCACTTTCAAGTTCCTCATAATAGAAACGGTAAGAGCAAGGGTTGTACCGATATGTTAACTTAGGCCACTCCCCGGCAAGGGCATTTCCGTCTCCGATCCAATACTTTCCGGTAAACTGAAAATCCGGTCCATCTTTGAACATGCTGATACCAAGCCGATTGACCACAACGTCCTGCATCGAATGTACGATTTCCTCCTTTACGGCATAGTTATAAGAAGTTTGATGTACCGGTACGTAGCTGTCAGCCGTCTTGCGATAGGATATTTCCTGCACCAGAAGACATCCCTTGGAGAACAATGTATTGTAATGTATAGGAACCTTATAGGGAAAATCTTTCAGACAGTTCAACTCTATTGTTTCGTTTTCGGGTATTATTCTGCGATAGGTATATACTTTTTTGATATCTTCTCCAATATATTCGGTCACTGTATCGTACCAAAGTGCAGGGGTATTGACCGCATACCGCATATAGTTGGACTGCGGATTCAGAAATAGCAAGCGCAGGTTATAGGCTACATTTCTAAAGGGAGAGGGAGGTACCATTTCTGCTGTATATCCTCCCAACTCGTCGATGAACGTGTCAAGTGTAGGTTCGTAGATAACTTTAGCCAAGCCACTCTCTCCGGCCCCGTATTTATAACTCTTTGTTACGGTCGGGCCGCCATCGGCGGGGCAAGTGATGATGCGCGTAACACGCAGCCCCCCACCTTCTGTCAGTCTGAATTTGGAGGAGGAGCCAAATCCCTCCGTCTGCGGTATCTTGCCCGAAAAACGGTGGGGCTCGTATTCGAAAGCGGAATAGCCTCCCGTGGGATAAATGACTTTAGTGAGCGTATAGGCTTTCATTGCTTCGGGGTCGACGCTGCGATCGGCTGTGCCGTAGAAATGGTAGGTATTATAACCTCCGATGATTTGGTTGTAATAGGTCTTTATTTCCATTCGGGGAACCAACGACCGGTTGTCTTTACCGTTATAATATCCCCAATAGTCTTGCGAATTCAGATTCGCTCCGAAACGGGTTGCATTATATTCAAATCGGTAAGTACCTTCATCGGAAAAGTGGATTTGTTGCAACAGAGGCTCGTCCTGACCTGTGCCATAGGAAAAAGTTATATCTTTGATAAGGCTGTTGTTTGTGTTGATTACTTTCATCCGGGTGAGTAGAGGTTTCAACTTGCTGTTATAACTGCATTCCATGCGTCCGCCGGGAAAAGTGATTTGCTTGAGGTGGAATACCTCTTCATATTCTCCGTAGTTTGTCAGCAGCCCTTCCGCTTCGGCGGATACATATTCCGGATTAGTGTTTATTTGATTTGAAAGAATTTCCTTGTAGTCTTTTACTATATCGCTTCCAAAGAAAGGGCCGAATCTCAATGCCGAGTGACGTACTTCTTCCCAAGTGAAGTTTATTTCACGGTTTGTTCCGGGAAAGACAATCTTACGAAGCATCCATGCGGTGGCATACCGGCTATGGTAAAACTCTGTGTAGAGGTCGCCTATATTTGTGGAATTACCGAAGTAATACATCACTCCGTCTCCATCCGTCACTTCAATGTCTATTAAATCGCGCACCACAATCTTCAGGTTGTTGTTCGCGGTATGCGCCACATATCTGTCACCTTCTTTTTCCAACAAGAAAGTATAATTGCCCTGTGGAAGATGTATGGTGAAAAAATCATGCTGGGTATCTCTTAAACGCTCATCGGGCCATCCGCCATGTTTATGGCTTTCTTCGTCATAGATGGCGCTTTTCAGATAATCAAAATCATTGATTTCTTTGATTTCCATAGGGAAATACATATCCGGACGCCCCATGATGGTACGTGTGATGCGCAAGCCGGGCGAAAATATCCAGCCATATCCCGCAGGATAAGGGGTATCTGTAAATTTGATGCCTTGTGTATAATATTGCAGGGAAAAAGGAATACGGAAATCTCCTACTTGAATAGTATACAAATCGATAGGCACATTCACGGTGCCGGTGGACAGATTAGGGGTAAAACCTGCAAATTGGCGGAAGACCGCCGAAGTGGGCGACGGGGGAATTACCGTATTGACCAGTGTACCCGAGGTTTGTGCGGTGGTTCGCAGGCAGGTAAGTAAAAGTACAAGTACGAGCAAAAAAGCCCGTTTGTTTATTTTGTTGCTTATCATAATGGTTGTGTAATGGATTTTAGGCTTTCGCATGCCGGATAGATGGGCATGCGAAAGCGTGATTATGGGAATAATGGTTCAGGAAAAGGCGTTTCAAGTCCGCCGTTACGGCGTCATCGCCTTCACGCCGAGCACGCCGGCGATGGCGGTAGCCACGGTGACGATTACTTTCAAGATGGTTTTCAGGGTGTCTTTACTTATTTTCATGATGTTTGTGTTTTTAGTTCTTTCCGTCCGTTCCCGACCGTGCAGCAGAGGGGCAGGCCTGCCGGAGTTGCAGTTCCGGACCTGCGCG
>JBHADT010000038.1:0-41164 GCA_041855205.1 Bacteroides sp. | reverse complement strand
TATTTTAGAAGTTCTCACTTTAGAAATAATTACTTCCCTCTCTCCAGAAGTTAAACCTATTACATACACCACCAATCCTGTTATTACCCCCCCAAGCAAGGTTGTTACTATAATTCTTAGAAAACTTGGTGACATTATTAAGGAGACAGTGATTGGCAAGACATAACTCAATATAGCCACAGGAATAAACCTTAATAATACCACCTTTGCATACTGCATCATTGGCAATTTCATTTTCTGCTGAAGCACACGAAGGCGCACATAAAACACTATACAATATATGAAGAAATAAATGATATAAGTATATTCTGGAGATGCTCCAAACTTATAGGCTATCCAAGTTATCGGAAATACCAATCCTCCCCAGATAGTTACATAAACTTGATATTTTTTTATATCACCGGTTGCAAATATAGCCATCATGAGACTATTAGCTAGCACACTATCCATTAGTATGCCCATCAGACCTAACCTAAAAAATAAAACGGCATTCTCAGGCGGGTTCTTTAGCCATATATCAAATATCATTGGACTCTCCACTGTTAACGGTATTGCTATCAGAAGAAACAGAAATGCTGAAAATTTTGAGCTACGACAAACAAGAGAGTGCATATATGCCATATCACCAGCAGCATACGACTTGGTTATCTGAGGATTTACGGCTGTAGTAAAACTCTGCACAAACTGAGATATAGCAGCACTTACCTGAACAGCAATACCTCTGGCAGCATTCACTGCTACGCCAAAATAAAGATTCATCAAGATATTTACACCTTGTGTGTTGAGAGTACCTGCTGTGACCCCCAGAAAATTCCATCCAGCAAAGGATATCATTTCTTTTAGAACAGCCTTATCACGAACCATATGATAACTACATTCTACAAAATTTCGCTTACTATAAATGCCATATATCACACGAACAACAAGAGCTTCCAGCAAGAGCAAGACACCATAGGAAGATAATCTGTCGTAAGGAGAGAGCATAATAGCATAAGCTACCGCTAACTTCAATATAATATCTAAGATAGAAATATAAGCGTACGCCCCCATTCTCTCGTGTGCTATAATTACCGAGTTATAAGGAACACTCAGCAAATTTAATACAAATATACCTAGGGAGCATTGCAATATATAATTTGCTGCTTCCATTCTCTCTGGAGGAATATTCATCTGCGTGTTAAGAAACCATATTCCTCCAATCTCACCAATGAAAACAATAATGAAGGATAGTCCCAACTGAATATTCACACTTGTAGAGAATATTGTTCTTAATTTATTTGTGTCGCCTTTTCCTAACTCAAATGTAATAAATCGACTGATGGCTGAGGTCAAAGAACCGCTTACAATAGTGAACATTGCCACTATACCACCAACTACATTATAAATACCAAAATCATCTACTCCTAAAGTATTCAGAATAACACGACTGGTGAACAAACTCACAACCATGAGAAAGAACATTCTGAAATAAAGAAGTAGCGTATTCTTCGCTATGCGCTTATTGTTATCTGATGTTTGAGACATAAACTTCTTCAGTTTGTATTAATCCAACAGCTTACATGTTTTCAAGTATCTTCGTCATTCCAAGAAATATAAACGACTTCATTTAAATCACCAAGTTGTTCTACTCCTGACTCTGCGAGGGCTGCTACTCAATTACGTCAAAGTGTATCCATGTTCAAGCACAACGTTTTATTGTGCTCTTGGACTTTCCTTATCCACTGTTAGACAAATTCCATAACGGTTACAAAACTAATCTTTTTTTCTTAATCTCTCACCTTTTAGCTGAAAGCGTATGGACATATAGAGCAATCTATCTCTTTTGGAGAGTGATACTCTCGGATATATTCTTCCCTACGCAAAAAAACGGGTGAGATAGTTATGATCTAATGACTCTCTGGAGTGAGGAAGTAGGTAGAGGAACACCTGATGCCGCTTGTCTGTATAGGCGGGATTGCTTATTCTGAAGCGAACTCCAAGTTCTGCATCTTCCATCCTCAACAGTCTACGTATAGGTAGTGGAGCATTACGAAAAAAACGGATGTAGGAAAGGGACTCTTGAGGAGTAAATATTCTGATTTATTCCTATCAGAAACTGGGTAGACATGCTTCGGAATATGCATATTACTGAGAAGTGTTTTTTTCTTTTATAAAAGATAATACCGACTTATCGTAAGCATAAAGCGATAAGCCGGTATTATTATAGAAGCTGAACAAGGTTCACTCTGTCTTTAAATTCTATTGGACAAAGAATTTCTTCTTTAGTTCAATATGAACGTGCAAACATGACCCTGCGTTCAGAAGGTTTACCTGTTACCATACAAGTACCGGGTTCAGTGTCATCATCCAAGTACGTATCAAAAGGAATGCAACGAATGGTTGCCTTGGTATCTTCTTTGATCTTTTCTTCTGTCTCAGTGGTTCCGTCCCAATGAGCCATTACGAAGCCACCTTCTTCTATCTTCACTTTAAATTCTTCGTAACTATCTGCTTTCGAGATGTGTTTGTTGCGATGATTTAGCGCCTTTTGATAAATGTTATTTTGTATTTCCTGCAATAAATTTTGCACGTATTCCTCAATACCATCGCACGAGCGAGTTTCTTTCTCAAGCGTATCACGACGCATAACTTCCATTGTATTATTCTCAAAATCACGTCCTCCCATCACTAAACGAACGGGTACGCCTTTCAATTCGTAATCAGCAAACTTGAAACCGGGACGTTTGTTGTCGGCATTGTCATATTTAACGGAGATACCCATTGATTTCAGTTTGGATACTATGCCGGATACTTTTTCATCTATCTTTTGCAACATCTCGGCATTCTTATAAATAGGAATAATAACAACCTGAATCGGAGCCAAAAGGGGCGGAAGCACAAGGCCGTTATCATCAGAGTGTGTCATGATAAGGGCTCCCATAAGACGTGTAGATACTCCCCATGAGGTAGCCCATACATATTCCAGCTTATTTTCCTTATTGACAAACTGCACATCAAAGGCTTTTGCAAAATTCTGTCCTAAAAAGTGCGAGGTTCCACTCTGCAGGGCTTTCCCATCTTGCATCATTGCCTCGATGGTATAGGTATCCAAAGCCCCGGCAAAACGTTCGTTGGCTGTTTTGGTTCCTTTAACCACAGGTACTGCCATGTATTTTTCTGCAAAATCCGCATATACATTCAGCATGCGAACAGCTTCATCTTCTGCTTCCTCACGACTGGCATGTGCGGTATGTCCTTCTTGCCACAAAAATTCGGCAGTACGCAAAAACAGACGAGTACGCATTTCCCAACGGAAAACATTCGCCCATTGATTGCATAAGATGGGTAAATCTCTGTAAGAGTTAATCCAGTTTTTATAAGTATTCCAGATAATTGTCTCAGATGTAGGGCGAATGATGAGTTCTTCTTCCAACTTTGCAGCAGGGTCTACCGTCACTCCACTTCCATCCGTGGCGTTTTTAAGTCGATAATGGGTTACTACGGCACATTCTTTAGCAAAGCCCTCTACATGTTCTGCTTCCCGGCTGAGAAAAGATTTGGGAATGAGTAACGGGAAATAGGCATTCACATGCCCTGTTTCTTTAAACATATCGTCTAATTGACGCTGCATTTTTTCCCAGATTGCATATCCATAAGGTTTTATCACCATACAACCCCGTACTGCCGATTGTTCTGCTAAATCCGCCTTTATCACCAGTTCGTTATACCACTGTGAATAATTTTCGCTGCGTTTAGTCAGGTCTTTTAACTCTACTGCCATTTTATTTCGTTTTTTAGTTTTATTCGAACCATTGTTTTGTAAAAGAGACGCAAAAGTACGTTTTTTTTATGACATATCACGAGAAACCACTCAATGTAAGAGTAATATCAAACTATATTCATCTTTTTTCATCGGTACGAATTCGTTGCATCAACACTACGTCTTTGAACGTTTCCCCTACTCTCACCCACTCTTTAAGCAATCCGCACTGTTTAAAACCGCAAGAGTTAAACAAGCGAAGGCTTGCTTCATTATCTGTTGCTATGTGGGCGGTCAGTTGTTTCAGGGAAAGAAAATCAAAGGTGTATTTGCAAAGCATCTTCAAGGCTGCACCGGCATACCCAGCATTACGATATTCTCTCTTTATTACGACGCCAATTTCTGCCCGGGAATGCAATGGAACAAAATCGGTAATGTCTATCATCCCGACAGTTTCTTCCGTCTGTTTGAGAACAATCATCATCCGCAGTTGTTTATCGGCATAGATATCGTATTGCGAGGTCTCTATAAACCGTTTTATGGCATAACGTGAATAAGGAACAGTGAAATTGCTCACCTCCCAATGTGCCGGTTCATTTTCCATTGCATAGATATATTCAAGATCTTCCGGTTCGATGGCACGAAGCAGAATCTCCTCACCAATGAAATAATTATATCTCATAATATTAAGTATAACATTTTTCAGGAGTAACCAATAAATGACTTTGTGGATTATAAATACCGAGTTGAATATTCTGTTTGTGATAATCCGAGAGCAAACGGATAATAGAGGTAAATGAATACGCGCTGCAATCATATACCACATGCGTATAGTTCTCTAAAGAGAAGAAAGGTGTACCATGTCCTTCGGGCGTGGAAACTTCGTCGGCTATGACAAAATGATGCTTGGCTGTCAACTCATTGCGTTTGAGCAAGGAGCGTACAAGATGTATCGACTCCTCCTTTCCGAAAACCAGAAAACATACGGTCGCTTGTTTGTGCCGGAAAAAACGCGTAGCAGCTTTTCGCAATGGACTTAATGTGAGCCTCAATAAATTTATTCCCAGACGTACATATATCTGCATATAAATGGATAAGCGTATCAAAAGACGGCTCGGCATGGAATGTGTATTATGCTTGGTATAAAAAATATCCATTGCACCATAAAAAGAGCGTATATATTTATATGACTGTTTAGAGGTACTTTCTCCTTTGTAATGAATCATTGAGTATGGTAAGTAATGATTCTCATATCCGGCGAATACCATCCGGCAAGACAAGTCGATATCCTCACCATACATGAAGAAATTTTCATCCAAGGTTCCTGTTTTCTCCAAAGCGGAACGTCTGAGCAGCATAAATGCTCCCGAGAGTACATCTACTTGATGAAAACCGTTCTCATCAAGCTTTTGACAATAATATCCATTCAGCATTTCAGACTTCGGAAACAGCTTACCGATTCGGAATATCTTTCCGAAAGCCGATGCCAAAGTAGGATATCCTCTTTTAGATTCGGGTAAGAAACTTCCGTTGCCTGTTATCATCCTCACACCGGCGGCTCCAGCTTTCAAGTGAGCATCCATGTATTCTACTACCTTGAGCAGCATATCTTCGGGCACAATAGTGTCGGGGTTAAGTAGCAACACGTACTCTCCTCTTGTCTGCGCGATAGCTTGATTGTTAGCACGGGAAAATCCTTTGTTTTCCGTATTATATAGATAGGTAAGTTGGGGAAATCGTTCGGGAATATAAGTTTTCGAGCCATCGGTAGAAGCGTTATCCACTACAAATACTTCTGTCGAGAATTTTCTTGCTGCCCTATTGATAGACTTATACAATGCACAAAGACATTGTTCCAAGTAGTATTTTACATTATAATTGACTATGACAATGCTTAGTTTCATTCTTCGGATATACTAATGTGTAGTTCTTTTCGCATACGGTTCTCGCTTGGCCAGCAAAATAAAGACGCGACTAAGGAGATGGAAGCACACAACATGCCCGTATTGCTCATGGTCAGATAGTATAACGTGACTCCCGTAAGTACAGGCAAAGACAGAAGCAATAAACGATATAAACTCCAGTTGCGATACAGGGACAGTGCTTCGGGAAGTCTTTCTTTGTCAATTTTATGTTTCAGTTGTGATGCAAATATCTTTAAGGAGAGAGGAACACATATGGCTGTCAGTAAAATACAAAATGTTTCTATATAATAAGTAAACAGAACCTCCCCGGCACAGCTCCCTACCCATTCATTGCCCGTCTCTCCCACAACGATTCCGCACATTGGCAACATCCAGAATATGGTAAAATCCAGTTTCAGACGAAAAACTATCTTTCTTATTTGTTTTTCCATGATCTTCTAAAAAGAACGTAATGTATTTATTTGTTCAGACCGTTCCGGTAAAGGGAGTTCTGTTTACGATACTTCGTCCCAGAGTTACTTCATCCGCATATTCCAACTCATCTCCCACGGCAATTCCCCTCGCTATGACGCTCAGTCTGACCGGCAGTTTTTCCAACTTGCGATAAATGTAGAAATTAGTGGTTTCTCCCTCCATTGTGGTACTCAATGCCAGTATCACCTCTTTCACATTGCCTGAAGCGACACGTTTAATAAGGCTTTCTATTTGCAAATCTCCCGGTCCTACTCCATCCATTGGCGATATGACACCGCCAAGCACATGATAGAGTCCACGATATTGCTGTGTGGCTTCCACCGCCATTACATCACGTATACTCTCAACCACGCATACCGTCGAGGAATCTCTTGCCGGATTGTCACATATTCTACAGATGTCGGTATCGGATATATTATGGCAAACGCTGCAATATTTCACTTCATGTTTCAATGTCACGATTGCGTTGCCAAAGCCCTCTACAGCGAGCGTATCCTGTCTCAACAGATGCAATACCAGACGCATGGCTGTCTTACGTCCTATTCCCGGCAGTTTGGCAAATTCGCTTACCGCTTTTTCGAGCAACGACGATGAATATTGTCCATTCATATATAAAATCAAGCTATTGGTAGCAAAGATAATGAGTTTTCCTCATTTCAATAAAAGAATACTGAAATTAAGTAAGTACCTTTGCCCGCATGAGTTCTCTCTTTATGAGTAGCATAGGTCCGCCTTTCTCTTTCTCATAAAGACACAAATTACGTTTGAAAAAGACAACAATGGAAATTACCAGCGCAGAGTTTATTATCAGCAACACGGATGTCAGCAAATGTCCGCAAGGCATGCTTCCCGAATATGCATTCATCGGACGATCCAATGTAGGTAAGTCGAGTCTGATCAACATGCTCACCGCCCGTAAAGGACTTGCGATGACTTCTGCTACTCCGGGCAAGACAATGCTCATCAATCATTTTCTCATCAACAAGAGTTGGTACATAGTGGATTTGCCCGGTTACGGATATGCAAAACGCGGACAGAAAGGACAACAACAGATAAAACGTATCATTGAAGATTACATTCTTGAGCGTCGGCAGATGACTAATCTGTTCCTACTCATCGATTCGCGCCTTTCGCCACAACCCATAGACATGGATTTTATGGAATGGTTGGGAGTACATGAAATACCGTTCTCCATCGTGTTTACCAAATCGGATAAGCTGAAAAGCGGTAAACTCAACACATACGTGCATGCATATCTGAACAAGTTGAAAGAACAATGGGAAGAGTTACCTCCATATTTCGTCACTTCTTCCGAGAACCGAATGGGACGTGCCGAACTACTGGCTTATATTGATGAAATCAATCAAAGTATAAATCATAAATAAAATCAAACAAAATGAGAAAGAACATCTTCACAAGTCTTCTTTGTCTGGCATTATTGCCTTTTGTGGAAATTCAGGCACAGTCGCTGAAGGATTTATTGAATTCCGGTAACATAGAAAAAGTAGTTAGTACCATCACGGGCACCAATACGAGTATGGATATTACCGGTTCTTGGTCGTATACGGGTTCTGCCATTGAACTTGAATCAGACAATATACTACTCAAAACCGGTGGTTCGGTTGCATCCTCAACAGTCGAGAAGAAACTGAATCAAGAGCTGCAAAAAGTCGGCATACGTCCGGGGAAAATGACATTTACATTCAACAACGACAGTACGTTTTACACAATGATAGGAAAAAAGAAACTAAACGGAACGTACACTTATGATTCGGACAATCAGAAGATTAAGCTTACTTTTGCGCGTCTGCTCAATATAAATGCTCAGGCAAAGAAGACAAGTTCCGGTATGGAAATGTTGTTCGATTCGGATACCTTGCTCAAAGTAATCGCATATTTGTCAAGCATCAGTCAAAACAGCACACTGAAAGCCGTAAATACACTAGCCAAGCAGTATGACGGAATGCAATCCGGATTTGCCTTGCAAAAGCAGTAACGCATATATGAGTCGATATCAGGCAGATGGCAGGATATCGACTCTTTTCTTTTCTCACTATCAATGTAACCGTAGGTGAAGTTTTACTTTAAATAAAACCATTTAAAAGACAATAGACATGAATACTATTCGTTCTGCTACCTTGGAAGATATCGAGTTAATTCATCAACTTGCCAAAGAGGTATTCCCTGCTACTTACAAGGAAATTCTTTCAGAGGAACAAATCGCATATATGATGGAATGGATGTATTCTGCTGACAATTTGCACAAGCAAATGACAGAAGAGAATCATTCATTTTTCATCGGATATAAAGACGAGCTTCCTTTTGGCTATGCTTCAGTCGAGCAAAAAGAGGAAGATGTATTTTGTTTGCAAAAAATCTATATCCTGCCTCTGTTTCAAGGAGAACACTTAGGAAGTTATCTGTTCAGGGAAGTAATCAACCGGATCAAGCAGATTCATCCCTCGGCGTTCACTCTGGTTTTGAATGTCAATAAAAGCAATCCCGCCTTGAAGTTTTACGAGAGAATGGGGATGCAAAAAGCAGGAGAAAGAAAAGCGCCGATAGGGAATGATTTCTATATGGACGATTATGTCATGGAAATAGAAATCACGCCGGAATAAAGTCTCCCGAAATAATTTAAAGCCCCAAAGAACAAGGAAACTCTCCTATTCTTTGGGGCTTTTTCGTCAGTTGTGTCCAATTTCTCTTTTCTAAGGAAAGGAGCTTATTTAGCTATTCTTTCCAACCATTTCAGCATGAATAGCATGGTAAACATGGAGAGGCAGCAGGCGATGACAAAAACTGCCCATGTCATCCAAATAGGAATGGATTCATAAAGTACGGCGCCGATAAACAGCAATTGATTGCCTATGGCCGTTGCACCCAGCCAGCCGCCTTGCATAATTCCCTGATACTGGGGAGGAGCCACTTTAGACACAAAAGAGATTCCCAACGGAGAGATATACAATTCAGCAACTGTCAGTATCAGATAAGTAACCATCAACAACAGCGGGGTTACCTTTATCGGAGATGTTCCCAAGGCGATAATGTCTTTGTGTAAAGGCAGGTCGCTCATATAAGAGCCGATTGTCATCACCAAAAAACCGGCTGCCGCAATTCCCATACCTATGGCTATCTTTTTTGGGGTAGACGGTTCTTTCCCGCGAGCGCGTTGCCATGCAAAGATACTCATGATAACGGGTGTAAGGGAAACGACAAAGAGCGGGTTCAAAGACTGGAACAGCTCGGCTCCCTCGAATTTCATAAAGCCTAAGTCAAGACTGACAGTGCTCAAATCCGTATACTCTTTGGCAAAATAGGTCAGAGTCAATCCATTCTGATGGAAAGAGAACCAAAAGAAAATAACCACCCCAAATACGGCAAATAGTGCATATATGCGCTGTTTAACCTCATTCGCACTCATCTCTATATTGGCTGCCGCATTTTCTTTGGATGCGGATGATTTGCGAGAGGGATCGGGGAAATTATTTTTATTAAGCCAGTATATACTGAGAGACACCAGCATGGCGATAATGGCAACCCCGAATGCATAGTGGAATCCGGTGGTAAATACGTTCAGGTAGCTATGAGCAAAAGCTGTCATGTCCAGCTCGGGCGTACCCGCCATTATCACTTTTGCAGCCAATGTACGGTAAGTTTCGATGGCTTCCGGAGTCAATGTGCCCGCCAAATGTCCATGACAAAGCGCAGGCAGATCCGCATCGTAATAGTATCCATAGGTAGACAACCACCAGTTGCGTACACCTACCGCCGCCAAGGGTGCGAATATGGCACCTACATTGATGAACATATAAAACAATGAAAATCCGGAGTCGCGCATGTTTGCATATTGCGGATTATCATACATCTGTCCGACCAATGCTTGCAAATTTCCCTTGAACAGACCGTTACCAAAGGCTATGACAAACAACCCCACACATGTAACGGTCAGAAACAATATTTTATTGGATACCGGCGTGGG
Organism: Bacteroides sp.; assembly: GCA_041855205.1. GTDB lineage: Bacteria > Bacteroidota > Bacteroidia > Bacteroidales > Bacteroidaceae > Bacteroides. Next base: position 31,044 of record JBHADT010000038.1, on the reverse strand, counting down.
CGTGGGAATGGCAAGCATCAGGTAACCTGCAGCCATCAGCACAATCCCCATCAAGATCGTCCTTTTATAATTGCGAGTTTTATCTGCAATAATTCCCCCTACCAATGCAAGGATATAAATAGAGAAATAAAAAGTGGAATAAATAAATCCGGCTTCTTTTCCATTTAATCCGAATTTTGCTTGAAGAAAAAGCACCAGAATGGCCATCATGGTGTAGAAGCCAAAACGTTCGCCCAAGTTGGCAAAAGAAGCTGCCAGCAGTCCTTTAGGATGTTTGTTGAACATAAAAAGATAGGGTTTTAGATTATTACTTAATTAAAAAATGTTTGATACTTGCAAATATATACATTTCAATCAGAAAAGATTACAGCCACACGTGATTTTTATGTCCTTATTTCTATGTTCATCACACTTCTGGTAAAAATACTTTTTCACGGAATCTTTCTCTGTATTTTGACGATATGCGCGTGTCCAAACCCAAATGGTCGAAAATAACATCCATCATATCCCGCTGTGAAAACAACACGGACACGGTGTTTTTATGGTACAGGTACTTTACTCGAACCGTACGCGTATGCTTCGGGAACCGCACAGGCGCGGTTCGAACGGAGTTTTAGTAAATCCCATAATATTCTATTTATCAATCACTTAAAAACATCTTTAAATTCTTCTTTTTATTACTACCGGAAAGAGCATATACCGAGTTCACATCTTCTTACTAAAGAAGACTGATGCCCCTTCCGGGTATTCCGTCCGTAAACGATGTCCGGTAACTATATGCGTTATGCACTATCTGCTTCTTTAAGGAAGAACAAGGCAAATGGAAACAAAAAAGACCATCTCTTTTTAGAAATGGTCTTTTTTGCTTGCTGTTAGTGAAGCAATTTTTATTTTGCAGCTTCCAAAGATGCTTTACGGAATTCCTTCATTGCTTTTTCGATAGCCAATGAACTTTTGCGTGCGCGTGTACCGGCAGCTTTATTGCCATTTTCTACTTGTGCTTTTGCATCCTTCTCAAATGCTGCATATAATTCAGCTACTTTTTCAACTAATTCTTTCATAATCCTTTCTAAATTTAAATTTGTGTTTATAAGTAAGATGTGGCAAATATAAAGTCTTTCTCGAATATAAAAACAGAAAAAGAATATTTTTTTTGTCTTCTGGAGTAAAAATGCTCCCAATATGACCAATAAGCTGTTTTTTGTCTACTTTTGCTTTTATGAAAGTGCTTACAGACACGGAATACATACATTCGCTGATTGCTGAAGGGGAACACCAACGGCAGGATTTCAAGTTCGAAATTTCCGATTCGCGCAAGATAGCCAAAACCTTATCGGCTTTTGCCAACACTGATGGAGGGAGGCTCCTCATCGGAGTGAAAGATAATGGGAAAATATCAGGTATACATTCCGATGAAGAACAATACATGATAGACGCCGCTGCCAAGATGTATTGCTGGCCGGAAGTATCGTACACTTCGCAAATCTATTTGGCTGAAAAGCGTCAGGTAATGCTTGTCAACGTTGATGCCCATAATCAAAAACCCGTTTATGCAAAGAACGATGACGGAAAACAGCTGGCTTATCTGCGCATTAAAGATGAAAACATCCTGGCAAGTCCCGTACACCTTTGCATATGGAAACAAATCGGGAATCCGCAGGGAGAGTTGATGACATATACCGAACGAGAAAAACGTCTGCTGGAACTTTTGGAGCAAAATAAAAGTTTATCGCTGAACCAGTGTTGCAAGTTTGCCCGTCTCTCCCGTCACATGACGGAACATCTGCTCGCTAAATTCATACGTTTCGATATTGTAAAAGCAGTATATGAAGAACACAAATTCCGGTTTCAGCTAAAGTAAGGCGCGGCATAGACTAATAAGATGGAACAAATTAATAAAGGAAACGGCATATTTACTACCTTTGCAACCGAAAAGTGTATAAAAAACAAATCTCATGGGAATATTTACCAGTTTATTCAAAAAGAATGCAACAGAATCCTCTTCCAAAAATGTGGAAGACTTCGTTTCCTTGACACGTGTATATTTTCAATCAGTCATTGCAGCCAATTTAGGTATCACCAACATTCGTTTCATCCCGGATGTGGCCAATTTCAAGCGACTGTTCAAGATACCCACGCAAGGCGGACGATTGGGACAAGCCGAAAAAGCGGCATCGCGTAAGATGTTGATGCAGGATTACGGATTAAGCGACAACTTTTTCAGGGAAATAGATGCTTCTGTAAAGAAACATTGCCGTACTCAAAACGATGTACAAGCCTACCTTTTCATGTATCAGGGATTCTCCAACGACTTGATGATGCTCATGGGCAATCTGATGCAGTGGAAACTTCGCATGCCCTCTTTTTTTAAAGGGGTCATACGCAGCATGACGGAAAAGACCGTACATGATGTCTGCAACAAAGCCGTATGGAAGAAAGACGATGTACATAAAACGGCTGTGAGCGTACGCCAGTATAAAGAACGGTTGGGCTATTCGGAGCAATGGATGACCGAGTATGTATACAACGTAGTAATGCTCGCGAAGAAAGAATCTAAAGGTAAAAAAAAGACAGAGAATGCGAATTAGTGTTCCTGTCTCAAGTAAAGACAGAAGCGGAGAAGAGTTGTATTTTATCTGCGCTTCTGTCTTTTTTCAACAATCAAAACCTTAGTTCATTGACACTTCTTTGGCTCGACCTCAACAGTTCCTACGCACACTCCTCTTTAGCGCTTCCGGCAATACACGCGCAGGTGGCAGACAACAGTTCCTTTCAATGGAAAGTGATTTCTGCAACCATCAACGAACACACCGGAAGCATAGTTGACACCATATACAGCCAACAGCCACACATCATTGCCGCCACTGCATGGCTATTCAACCACGAAGAACTGTTGCATATCTTGTCCAGAACGAAAGCCCTTTTGCCACATAGCCTTATCGTATTAGGAGGTCCGGAGTTTCTGGGGAATAACGAGTTCTTTCTTCGCAAAAACCCGTTCATAGATTGTGTCTTCAGAGGCGAAGGAGAAGAGGTTTTCCCTCATTGGTTGTCATGTCTCGAGAGACGGGAGGAATGGAATCTCATTCCCGGAATCTGCTATCTGGATATCGCAGGAAATTATCAGGACAACGGTATAGCCCGTGTACTGCGCTTCCAGGAACTTATCTCGCCCGAGAAGAGTCCCTTCTTTAACTGGAACAAGGCTTTTATACAATTAGAAACCACTCGCGGATGCTTCAACACCTGTGCTTTTTGCGTTAGCGGAAATGAGAAACCCGTGCGTGCGCTCCCCATCAGTATTATCAGAGAGCGGCTTCACATCATTCATCAAAAAGGAATCAGGGATGTACGCGTGTTGGATCGTACGTTTAATTATCACCCTCAACGCGCTCAAGCTTTATTAAGCCTTTTTGCCGAATTTGCCCCCGACATGCGTTTTCACTTAGAGATACATCCGGCGCTTCTTTCCGAAGAGCTGAAAGAGCAACTGCGGCAGATGCCTGAAGGGCTGCTTCATTTGGAAGCGGGCATTCAGAGCTTGCGAGAGCCGGTACTCAAACAATGCCGGAGGTTGGGAAAACTCGATGATGCGCTGGAAGGACTTCAATTTTTATGTTCTCTTCCCAATATGGAGACTCACGTTGATCTCATTGCAGGATTACCTCTTTATCATTTATCCGAAATATTTGAAGACGTGCGCACATTGGCTGTTTTTGGAGCAGATGAGATACAATTGGAACTCTTGAAGTTGTTGCCGGGTACGGAAATGAGGGAACAAGCCCAAGAAATGGGAATCTGTTACGCTCCTCTCCCACCTTACGAAGTTCTGCAAACACGCGAAATAACAACACAAGAATTGCAGACAGCCCGATTACTTTCTCGTCTCTTGGATGGTTTTTACAACACACAGGCATGGCAGGAGGTCACAAGGCATCTTATCAGATGTGAAGTCTCTTTTCTACATCGTTTCTTGCAGCATCTTATTGATATCGGAAAGGCTGAACAACCGATGAGCTTGGAAAAACGAGGTATTATTTTGTATGATTTCTGCAAACTGCATTATCCTGCATACATTACTGAGATGAGTGTGGCATGGATAGAGGCCGGTATGTCGTTGAAGAAATATCCGGCCGAGAAAGTAAAGACCAAACATCTGACCCCACCGGAAAAGTGGGAGGTGTTATACGGTACTTACGGGCATAATCTCCGACTTTGTCATCTTCCTACAAGCGAAGCAAAAGATGAAGGGTATTGGTTCGGATTTGAAACAGACTTACAGAATCCGAAACCTGTATTCAAGGCGCTTGTGCAGAAACACTAGAGTGAAACGGACACGATAAAACTCAACCTCGACAATGGCATCTATGCTTAAAACCAAACTTTTTTATTTAATTTTGTCACAGTTTACATCTTTTCAAATGTATATTATGAAAATACGTTTTTATTTACCGGCGTTTCTCCTTATTGTATTACTCGCCGGATGTGCTTCGGTACCTATTACGGGAAGAAAACAAATTCTGCTGGTTTCGGATCAGGAGATATTGAGTTCTAGTTTGGCGCAATACAACGCATATATGAAAAAGGCTCCCCGCTCCTCCTCTACCGGTTCTTCTGCCATGGTGACGCGTGTGGGACAACGGATTGCTTCGGCAACGGAAGAATATCTGCGCAGCAACGGATTGAGCGATGAAATAAAAAACTTCTCATGGGAATTTAATCTTGTGAAAGACAACCAAATCAATGCTTTCTGCATGCCGGGAGGGAAAATTGTGGTCTATGAGGGATTATTGAAGCTGGTCGGTTCAGACGATGAACTGGCTGTAGTAATCGGGCATGAGGTGGCACACGCCGTGGCAAAGCACAGCAATGAACGTATCAGCCAACAAATGTTGGCTCAGTATGGCGCTCAGATATTGAACATGTCATTAGACAGTAAGGGACCACTGATACAATCATTAGCCGGACAAGTGTATGGATTGGGAGCGCAATACGGTGTTATGTTGCCTTTCTCGCGTAAGCATGAACTGGAGGCCGACCATATGGGGCTTATATTCATGACAATGGCAGGCTACAATCCGGAAGTCGCAATCAATTTCTGGCAGAAGATGGCTGCAAGTTCGGGAGAAAAGACATCCGAGTTGCTAAGTACACATCCGAGCGACGAGCACCGTATCAATGATATACGGAAACAGCTTCCGCAAATCAAAGCCAAATATCAGAAAACAATCAGAACAATCAGAATCGGAGAAAAATAATCCGGAAGTGTGATTCGGATATACTTTCTATTTGCGCAACTGCTGTATTATGAAATTGCACGCCTTTCAGACACCGGTAGCAGACATACCTCTGCCGGAGCGTTTTACGTATCCGTTTTGTTATACGCCCCATCCGCTTTGTGTGATAGCCGCTGACGAGTTGCGGAAATACCTCGATTCTCATGAAGAATGGAAAGAGGAATTGGACAAAGGGAAAATGTTCGGGGTACTGATTGTGCAAACTCAGAATGGAAAACTTGGATACCTCGCCGCTTTTTCAGGAATCTTTGCCGGAGACAATCAGCATGCATTCTTTGTACCTCCTGTCTATGACATACTGCATCCGCAAGGCTTTTTCAAAACAGAGGAAGAACAAATCTCTGCAATTAACCGTCGCATACAGGAGTTGGAGACAAGCATCCAGTATACTGATTCTCTCCATGTATTATCTGAAACCACTCGGCTCGCTTCTGAAGCCTTGCAAAGAGCAAAGACGTTTCTGTTACAGGAGAAAAACAGACGTAAAGCATACCGGGAAGAAAACACAGTGGATGCGGAGACAAATGCCGGATTGGTACGCGAAAGTCAGCACCAGAAAGCGGAGTACAAACGCATGCAAAGCAAATGGAGGAAAGAGATATTCACTGCCCAAAGAGAGGTGGATAAATGGAATGTTCGGATAGAAAAACTTAAAAAAGAACGCAAACAACGCTCTGCTCATCTGCAACGAAAGATATTCCGACATTTCGAACTACTGAATGCCCGCGGTGAAGTGAAGAACCTGGAGGAGATTTTCGAAGGGACAGTGCACAAGATACCGCCCGGTGGAGCAGGTGAATGCGCCGCTCCCAAACTCTTGCAGTATGCTTATCTGAACCGCTGGAAGCCTATTGCCATGGCTGAGTTCTGGTGGGGAGCATCTCCTAAAGACGAAATACGCCACCACGGTTACTATTATCCTGCCTGCAAAGGGAAGTGTGAACCGATTTTACGACACATGCTACAAGGGCTCCGGGTGGATGAGAATCCATTGGAACATGCAAAAGAAATAAAAGGAAAGGAACCGGAAATCCTCTACGAAGACGAATGGATGGTCGTTGTAAACAAACCGGCCGGAATGCTTTCCGTTCCCGGAAAAGGTGAAACTGTTTCTTTATTCTCTTGGGCGATGAAACGCTATCCAACAGCCGATGGTCCTTTGATGGTACACCGTCTGGATATGGCAACTTCGGGAATCATGCTTATCGCAAAACATAAAGAGATACACCGAAAACTGCAAATACAGTTTCAGAGTCATATCATTCGAAAAACCTATATAGCTTTACTCAGCGGCTTCCCTCAAGTAGATGAAGGAACTATTAGCCTACCGCTTCGTCCCGATTTTCTGGATCGACCCCGACAAGTGGTAGATGAGCTTAATGGAAAACCGGCGATAACCCGTTTTCAAGTTCTGAAACGGTATTCAAATCATACCCGTATCGCATTTTATCCTCTCACCGGACGAACACATCAACTCCGCGTACATGCCGCTCATCCGTCGGGACTTCATTGCCCTATACTTGGAGATGAATTGTATGGACAAAAGGGAGACCGTCTCTTTCTGCATGCCCAATCCATTGAGTTTACCCACCCTATCAATGGAGAACGGATGTACCTCAATTGTAATACTCCTTTCTAAGCCGTTTTCCCTCTTTTCAAAGTATTCTTTCACCTTCTTCAAGTAAATCTCACTGTCAAAAAAGTTAGAATTAACGACATTTATCTTATAAAAAGGAGGGAAAAGACAAGTTGGCGTTCCGGTATAATGGTTATTTTTGCAAATATGTGACATGGTTATGTACACCGGTTCGTTTAATCCTAAAAAAGATACGAAAATGAAAATCATGAAATTCGCTGCATTCTTATGGATGCTTGTTTTTAGTTTGCCTCTCGTTGCAAAAGAACTATTTCCCGACGGGACTCCCATCCCCGACTGGTTCAGGCAAAACGTTCCAACCGACATCAATACACTTGGGAAGAAGTATAACATTGCCGATTACGGGGTAGTAACCAATGACAGTACCATTCTGCAAACCGAGAAAATCCAGGCAGTGATTGATCTCGCTGCCCAAAAAGACGGAGGAGTTATCATTATCCCCAAAGGAATCTATCTGAGCGGTTCCCTCTTTTTCAAACCTCGCACACATCTTCACCTCGAAGAAGGAGCCGTGCTGAAAGGAAGCGATGATATAAGCAATTTCCCGATTGTCAATACACGAATGGAAGGACAAAGTCTTAAATATTTTGCAGCCTTGGTTAACGCGGATAAAGTGGATGGTTTTACACTGTCGGGGAAAGGAACTCTGAACGGGAACGGGTTACGCTATTGGAAATCTTTTTGGTTGCGCAGGCAGGTTAACCCGCAATGCACTAATCTGGAAGAGTTGCGTCCTCGTTTAGTATACATTTCTAACAGCAACGATGTGCAGATTTCGGGCGTAAAACTGATGAATTCGCCTTTCTGGACGACTCATCTTTATAGATGCAATCGGGTGAAACTGCTGCACCTGCATATTTCCTCACCGGCCGCTCCCGTTAAAGCACCCAGTACGGATGCCGTAGATATCGATGTTTGCAGCAATGTGTTGATAAAAAATTGTTATCTCTCTGTGAACGACGATGCCGTTGCCCTTAAAGGAGGTAAAGGACCTTGGGCGGATAAAGATGCAACCAACGGAGGAAATTCAAACATTATAATAGAAGACTGTACCTACGGTTTCTGTCACAGTGCACTGACTTGCGGAAGCGAATCCATCCATAACCGGAATATTATTTTGAGACGATGCACCATTAATGAAGGCAGCCGGTTGCTTTGGCTTAAAATGCGTCCGGACACACCTCAAAAGTACGAATACATATTAGTGGAAGACATCAAAGGAAATGCCAAAAGCTTCTTGTATATCAAACCGTGGACACAGTTTTTCAATCTGAAAGACCGCAAAGACATTCCCCTCTCCTATTCGGACAATGTGACTATGAGAAATATAGATTTTACTTGCGATGTATTCTTTAATGTCAGCAAGTCTGACCAGTATCAACTCACGAACTTTAAGTTCGAGAACCTTCAGATTAAGGCAAAGGATGCCTCGTGCGACAAGAGTATTATCTCCGGATTTGAATGGAAAAATGTGCACATAAATGAATGATATAAAAAAACATCGGATTGGAGGTGCCAATGGACTTCCAATCCGATGTTTTTTTTGCGAACACCTCTCATGAGAAAGATTATAATCTTATTCGCATAGCTGTTCAAAATGGCGTAACAAACCTATTTCTTCCGCCCAAAGTGTTTCGTCCGGTGTTTCCAATACGATGGGCATATCATTGAACCGGACATCTCGCATGAAACGTTTAAAGAAGTCTATTCCCAGCAGTCCTTTGCCTATGCTTTCATGCCTGTCGACCCTACTTCCCAAGGCTTTCTTCGTATCATTCAGGTGAATACCTTTCAGATATTGAAATCCGACAGTCTCTTCAAATATACGAAAAACCTCATCATAAGATTCAATAATGTCATAACCGGCAGAGTACGTATGACAGGTGTCTAAACAAACTCCTACACGCGATTTGTCTTCCACCCGATTTATAATATATTGCAGGTGCCAGAATTCATTGCCAATGTTGCTTCCTTGTCCGGCTGTATTTTCAATGACAGCCGTTACACCTTTTGTTTTATCCAACGCCATATTGATAGACTCTGCTACAATGTCGAGACATGATTCGACAGAAATTTGTTGCAAATGGCTACCGGGATGAAAATTAAGTAAACTCAACCCCAACTGTTCGCAACGTTGCATTTCATCCGTAAAAGCTGCACGGCTTTTTTCCAATGCCTCTTTTTCGGGATGCCCCAAATTTATCAGATAACTGTCGTGAGGTAGAATGTAACGAGTGTCTATATCGGTTTTTATACAATTTTCTTTGAATTGCCGTATACTCTCCGGTGTTAGCGGTTTGCTCATCCATTGCCGTTGGTTCTTGGTAAATAGAGCAAAAGCATTTGCCCCGATGGCATGTGCGTTGAGAGGAGCCTGTTCCACTCCTCCAGAGGCACTGACGTGTGCTCCCAAGTACTTACTCATAAGGTACATGCTCCTTTCCCGGAATAGTCACTTCCAACTTTACCATTATATTCCGGATGCCTTTCGAGCCAGCTCACCGCATAAGAGCAGGTTGCTACCGGTTGCAACCCGGCACTTCGGGCATAGTTGTACGCTGCTTTTACCAAACCGGAAGCTATGCCCCGTCCACCTATGGCTTCAGGCACAATCGTATGCCTGATGTCCAATTCTCCATTTTCTATCCGGTATGAGACATATGCCGTCACTCCATCTTCAACCGTTTCAAAACGTTTCTTTTCTTCTAAATGGTTTATCTGCATTTTATTTATGAATATAAACTGTTCTTACAAAGATTGCCTTGTCACTGAGATTTCGGTATTTGTTTCTCCGGCTGCGGATTTGTCCACAAATATACTTGTGTTCCACGCATGGTGTGCAACATATGCAGCCGGACTAGTATCGCCTGAATACAATATCTCATGTACCACCGGGATTTTGTTTCCTCCGGTAGCAAGGAAAATCAAGCTTTTGGTATGATACATAAGCGTTCCGGTCATTGCTATCCGTTGTTGACCATTATAGGGATTTGTGCTCGGTTCGTAGAGCTCCGGAGAGATAAGCAAATGTTCCTGCCCGGGGAAGATGGAAGAAGTGTGTCCGTCTTCACCTATTCCCAGAAGAATGGCATCGAAGCATGGCAGCCCTTGCTTGACAGGTACGTTGCATCTCACCACGCTTGAATATCTTTTAGCTTCTTCGGCAGGAACGTTAGACCCGAATATAGGATATATATGCTCTCCCGATATGGGAACCTTGTTCAGAAGCAGTCGCTTCATGGTACCGTAATTGCTTTCAGAGTCTTCCGCAGGCACACAACGTTCGTCTACCCAATAAATTCTCATCCGATCCCAGGGAGTTATGTCTTTGTACTCATTTGCCCACAAGTCAAACATAAGAGAAGGGGTGCTACCCCCGCTGAAAGCAATATGGAACAGCGTCCCGGAATCTTTGTTCATCATGTCGAGCAGATGAGTAATAAGCGAACGGGCGGTTTCCAATGCCGTGGCATATACATATTTTTTCATAATTCGCAGTATTGTTCTGAGTTGATAAGATTTTTACAAGGGTTGGTCCACTCTGCACCATGTTCTTTCATCATGGCCTCACTCTCCAAAGGTCCCCAAGTGCCTACAGGATATCCGTACAAAGGAGCATCGGGGTTCTCATTCCAATAGCGAAGCACCGGGTCGAAGAAACGCCACGAGGCTTCCACTGCATCGCTTCGGGTGAAGAGAGTGGCATCGCCCAGAATACAATCTTCAATCAAACGGGCATACGCATCGCCTGCGGGAAGTCCGCCCAGATCGTCATAACTGAAGTCCATCATCACCTGCTTCACTTCGAAGCCGGGGCCAGGAACTTTCATTCCAAACTTCAATACGATGCCTTCATTGGGTTGTAGACGAAGTATGAGTTTGTTGGCTCGCGGACATTTCCCACCCTGACACGTAAACATGTGGTGCGGGGTTTCCTTGAAGTGTACCACTATTTCCGTTACTTTGGTCGGCATCTGTTTGCCTGTGCGTATATAAAAAGGTACTCCACTCCATCGCCAGTTGTCGATACCTATTTTCATGGCTATATAGGTTTCCGTACGCGAATTTGCATCGATGTTGTTCTCTTCGCGATAGCCTTTCTTTATCCCTGACGACGTATATTGTCCGCGCACGATGTGTTCATTCAAGTCTTCCTGTGTGAGTGGAGACAGAGACTCGTAAACCTTTACCACTTCATTACGAAAGTTCTCGGAAGCAAAGGTTGCCGGAGGCTCCATTGCGCAGAGCGCCACCAGTTGGATGAGATGGTTCTGAACCATGTCGCGTAAGGCTCCCGTGCCATCATAGAATCCTCCCCGCTGTTCAATGCCTAAATTCTCTACCGCGGTTACTTCCACATAGTCTATATAATTTCGATTCCATAACGGTTCGAAGATGCCATTGGCAAAACGGAAAGCAAGAATATTTTGCGCAGTTTCTTTACCTAAGAAGTGGTCTATACGATAAATTTGCTTCTCCTGAAAAACGGAAGCATATATGTTGTTTAACTTCTGTGCAGATTCCAAATTATATCCGAACGGTTTTTCGACAATGATACGCGTCGCCTCTCTGTTAAGTCCGACGGTTTTGAGGTGTAAGGGTATCACTCCGTACAGCGAAGGCGGGGTTGCCAGATAAAACAGCAGATTGTCCGGTTCCGTTTCCGAGGTCAATTCTTGCAAACGACGTACAAGCCCCGAATATCCCCCGGCTTCCGCCGGATCTATGCTAAGATAGTGCAACCGGGAACAGAAGTCATGCATCAGTTCCGTTCCGTCTTTCTTTGCATCCATATATCGTTTCAGTTCATTATCTATGTACTGACGGTATGTTTCGTCCGTGTATTCGGTACGCCCAACTCCCAATATAGAGAAATCTATCGGTAAGCGATTCTCTTTATATAAGGAATACAATGCGGGCATAAGTTTACGCTTAGTCAAATCTCCCGAGGCTCCGAAGATGACCATAACAAATTTCTTCATGTCGAGATTCGTTTCTTATAAAAGGGGTTATACATTATATGTCCCTGATTGAGTGTCTCCTCCATGCCCGGTCCAGTTTTCATGGAAGAAAAGCCCCCGTTCTTTATCCGTACGCTCGAAAGTATGTGCGCCGAAATAATCGCGTTGCGCTTGCAGCAGATTGGCAGGAAGTTTCGCTGAAATCAGCGAGTAGAAATAGTTCAAAGCCGAAGAGAATGCCGGCACAGGCAATTCAGCCCGGAGGGCGGAAGTAACCATATTCTTCCAGCCGGGCAGCAGTTTGCCTATTTCCTCTTTGAAATAAGGAGCCAACAACAAGTGCTCCGGTTTCTCCTGCTTATCAAAAGCCATGGCGATGTCGTTGAGGAATATGCTGCGTATGATGCACCCCCCCCTCCACATACGTGCAATATCGGCCAGATTCAGTTCCCATTTAAATGTGTCCGACGCTTTTTGAAGAACGGCAAATCCCTGAGCATATGACACCAGTTTGGAGGCATACAATGCGGCATACAGATTGCTTATCAACTCTTCTTTATCGAATGTGGCATCGGGGAGCTGGGAAGAGAATGTCCGGGAGGCTGTTTCCCGCAACTCCTTTTGTGCCGAAAGGCTGCGCTCGAAAACCGCTGTTGCAATCAGTCCCAAAGGCATTCCCAGTTCCATGGAGTTGATAACCGACCATTTGCCTGTTCCTTTTTGTCCGGCTGCATCCAGAATCTTGTCTATCAAATGCTCACCGTCTTTATCCCTATATTTCAAAATATGGGCTGTGATTTCAACCAGATAACTTTGAAGCTTTCCTTCGTTCCAGCGTGCGAATACCTCCGCCATTTCTTCATTGGAAAGTTTCAAGAGATGCTTCATGACCCAATAGGCTTCTGAAATCAGTTGCATGTCGCCATACTCGATGCCGTTGTGAATCATTTTCACGAAGTGCCCCGAACCGCCCGGTCCTACCCATAAACAGCACGGCGAACCATCATCGGCACGTGCTGCAATACTTTGCAGTATGGGCTTTACATCTTCCCACGCCGAGGCGCTTCCACCGGGCATGATGGAAGCGCCGTTCAGAGCACCTTCTTCTCCACCCGATACGCCCGCTCCCACGAAGCGGAAACCTTTCGACTCAGTCAGTGCCACCCGGCGATTGGTATCCTCATAATTTGAATTTCCACCATCAATGAGAATGTCGCCGGGAGACAGATAAGGGAATAGTTGTTCCATCAGTTCGTCCACAGCACTTCCGGCGCGAACCATCATCATTATCTTGCGGGGAGTTGCGATGGACTCCACAAAATGCGGTATATCCGTATATCCTCTGAGAGGAAATCCTTGTCCCCTCTTCTGAATAAATCGCTCCACCACTCCTTCTTCCACACCTGCGACCGTACGGTTGTAAACAGAAACCGTCCAACCCTTACCAGCCATATTTAAGGCTAAGTTTTCGCCCATAACAGCCAGTCCAATCAGACCGACATCGGATTTATGTTCTTTTTCTATCATGATTTTTTATTTATCTTGTTTAATGCCATATTAATCTATTTTGAAACAACATCTTATCCCTATTTGTTCGTATAAGTTCCGAATAAAACCATACTTTTGCGTCTAATGCTCTGTTAACGACATAGAAAAACACCTGTGTAAACATGAAAAAGATAAAAATCGGTTTGTTGCCCCGTATCATTATTGCCATCTTGTCGGGAATCTTGCTCGGCAATATCCTGCCGGTAACGGTTGTCCGTCTCTTTGTTACTTTCAATGTCGTGTTCGGCGAGTTTCTGAACTTTGCCGTTCCGCTCATTGTGGTGGGACTGGTGAGTGTAGCTATTGCCAATATAGGCGGAAACGCAGGCAGACTACTTCTGCTTACTACCGTCATCGCTTACGGTGCCACACTGTTTTCCGGATTCCTGTCTTATTTTACGGGCGTTGCTTTCTTCCCTGCTCTTATAGATAGCGAATCGTCTTTAAATGAGATAACACGAACTGAAGAGCTTTCCTCCTTTTTCTCTATCAGCATTCCCCCTTTAATGAATATTATGACTGCTCTGACGCTGGCATTCGTTTTGGGGCTGGGACTTGCATATTCCCGGAGTAACTCACTGAGGCAGGTGATGAACGATTTTCAGGAAATCATCATGCATATGATTAGTAAGGTAATCATACCTCTACTCCCGCTTCACATTTTCGGTATCTTTCTGCACATGACTTACACGGAGAGTGTTTTTCCCGTACTGAAGGTCTTCATGCAAATCATTGGCATAATCTTTATCCTGCATATTGTACTGTTACTCATACAGTTTGGCGTTGCCGGTGCTTTTATTCGCAAAAATCCTTTTCGTTTGTTGAAACGGATGCTTCCCGCCTACTTTACCGCCTTGGGAACACAGTCTTCCGCTGCCACGATTCCCGTCACATTGAAACAAACGGAGAAAAACGGAGTATCCCCCGAGATTGCGGGTTTTGTCATTCCGCTTTGTGCCACCATCCATTTGTCGGGAAGCACGCTCAAAATCGTTGCATGTGCCTTGGCCATGATGCTTATGAAAGGTATGCCATATGACTTTGCTCTTTTCACAGGTTTCATCTTCATGCTCGGCATTACCATGGTAGCCGCACCGGGCGTACCGGGAGGTGCCATAATGGCGGCACTGGGTATTCTACAATCAGTATTGGGTTTTGACGATTCTGCCCAGGCATTAATGATTGCCTTATACATAGCCATGGACAGCTTCGGAACCGCTTGCAACGTAACCGGTGATGGAGCCATAGCCTTGATTGTCGATAAAATTTACCATTTACGAATCCGGGAGAAATAACCTATGGGGTGTTTTATGCGCAGGAACATAATCTGTTTATTCGATACTTATCAATAAGCAATATTCGTGCAGTCTCAAACATTTGATATATAGCTTATTATTACAACTTTCACACTCCTTCGGGAGTTCCTTTTCTCCGGTTCGGGAACGATATGGGCACGGTACTTTTACGACACGGGTATGCTTCTCGGAGCATACCCGTGTCGTTTCCGAACATAATAAGAGAAGTTCAATTAGAAAACTTACCCCCTCTTCATGCAGTGATTGCAAGCCTATATATACATCATTTATTTTTTGTATACATTTTGTCATGTCATAGAAAATAGCGTAATTTGTTGTTTAGTTGTTTTTATGATCGTCTTGTATGATATAAACAATGAACGGTCATTTGTCATTCTTCTGTAGAAAACGGACATAACTGAATTTATTCCTATAGATATCATTTTAAATACCACACCGATATTAAAACTTCTTATTATATGAAAACAGCGTTAATCTCAGGAATTACAGGACAAGACGGTTCTTTCCTTGCCGAATTTCTTTTGCAGAAAGGTTATGAAGTGCATGGCATCATGCGACGCTCTTCGTCTTTCAACACCGGACGTATCGAACACTTGTACTTTGATGAGTGGGTACGTGACATGAAACAGCAACGCACCATCAATCTTCACTACGGAGATATGACCGATAGCAGTTCGCTTATCCGCATCATCCAGCAAGTACAACCCGATGAAATATACAACCTGGCAGCTCAGAGTCACGTAAAGGTATCATTCGACGTACCCGAATACACTGCAGAAGCGGATGCGATAGGTACATTGCGTATGCTGGAAGCCGTGCGTATTCTTGGAATGGAGAAGAAAACGAAAATATATCAGGCCTCCACATCGGAATTGTACGGAAAGGTTCAGGAGATTCCGCAAAAGGAAACCACTCCTTTCTATCCCCGCAGCCCGTACGGTGTCGCCAAACAATACGGTTTCTGGATTACCAAGAATTACAGAGAAAGCTATGGCATGTTTGCCGTTAATGGCATTTTGTTCAATCACGAAAGCGAGCGCAGAGGAGAAACGTTCGTAACCCGCAAAATCACATTGGCGGCTTCACGTATTGCACAAGGCTTTCAAAACAAGCTGTATTTGGGTAACTTGGACGCTCAACGCGACTGGGGATATGCCAAAGACTATGTGGAATGCATGTGGTTGATTCTTCAACATGAAGTACCCGAAGATTTCGTGATAGCAACGGGCGAAATGCATACGGTACGGGAATTTGCCACGCTTGCATTCAGAGAAGCCGGTATCGAACTGCGGTGGGAAGGACAAGGTGTCGAAGAGAGGGGTATCGATGTCAAGAGTGGCAAGGTACTCGTAGAGGTAGACCCCAAATATTTCCGTCCGGCGGAAGTAGAACAATTGTTAGGCGATCCGGGCAAAGCAAAAACACTTTTAGGATGGAATCCCAGGAAAACGAGTTTCGAAGAACTTGTGAGAATCATGATGCAACACGACATGAAATTTGTCCGAAAGATACACTCGAAAGAATAAAAACTCTCATAAACATTATTTAGAGCTCGTTTGGTTCTTCTCTCAATTATGCTTCTTGGCTTCATTCCTGTATGACGGTGTTTAACTCATTAAAGACTTGCGCACAACAGTCAGGAGAATCAAGAATGCGGGAGAAAGATTAAACAAGCTCTTTTGTTATTTTTTTTATGTTAGATTTCCGAAAAATCTTTAATACACTTAATTGACATGATAGATAAAAATGCAAAAATATATGTGGCGGGACACCGGGGGTTGGTGGGCTCGGCCATATGGAAAAACCTGCAAGAAAAAGGATACGACAATCTTGTCGGTCGCACACATGCGGAGTTGGATTTGTCGGACAGTGTATCCGTACGAAGATTCTTTGACGAGGAGCAACCCGAATATGTGTTTCTTGCTGCTGCTTTCGTGGGAGGAATCATGGCAAACAACATTTATCGCGCCGATTTCATCTATAAGAACTTACAGATACAACAAAACGTCATCGGAGAAAGCTTCAGACACAATGTAAAGAAGCTCCTATTCTTAGGAAGTACCTGCATATATCCTCGCGATGCGGTCCAACCGTTAAAAGAAGACTCATTGCTTACCGCCCCGCTGGAATATACCAACGAACCGTATGCAATAGCCAAAATCGCCGGACTGAAAATGTGCGAAAGCTTCAATCTGCAATACAATACCAACTACATTGCGGTAATGCCTACCAATCTTTACGGGCCGAACGATAATTTTGACTTGGAACGAAGCCATGTACTTCCTGCCATGATACGCAAAATTCATTTGGCGCATTGCTTGAAAGAGAATGATTGGGATGGCATATGCAAAGACTTGAACAAACGTCCGGTAGAAGGCATCAGCGGCAAGAGCAGTAAAGAAGAGATTCTTACAATACTCGACAAATACGGAATCACGATAAAAGGAGTGAAACTCTGGGGTACCGGTACTCCGCTGCGCGAATTCTTATGGAGCGAAGAAATGGCTGACGCCAGTGTGTACATCATGGAACGGGTAGACTTTAAAGATACTTATTCTCCTGAGGATAAAGAGGTACGTAATTGCCATATCAACATAGGAACGGGAAAAGAAATCACCATCCGCGCGTTGGCAGAACTGATTGTATCCACAATAGGCTATAAAGGTTGTATCACCTTCGATAGCAGCAAACCGGACGGAACACTGCGTAAGCTGACCGATCCCTCTAAACTGCATGCGTTGGGTTGGCATCACCGCGTCGAAATAGAAGAAGGAGTACAACGAATGTATGATTGGTATTGTAAATAAATCTTTCTTCGTTGGTAGCCGGATACGAATCTTCCGAATAATAAATACGTGATATAATGTAAATTACCCGAACACAGATTTGTATTCTATCAATAAAGATTTATATTTGCACAAAACTAAAATAAATGTGCAAACAAAGTAACATTATGGAGAAACGTTTCATTGCCTATATTGAGAATAGTATTAAAGAGAATTGGGATCTCGATGCCCTCACAGACTATAATGGCGCCACTTTGCAGTATAAAGACGTGGCTCGAAAAATAGAAAAAATACATATTCTCTTTGAACAAAGCGGAGTTCAGAAAGGAGATAAGATAGCCGTTTGCGGAAGAAACAGTGCACATTGGGGAGTTACTTTCTTGGCAACATTGACCTATGGAGCCGTTATTGTTCCCATCTTACATGAGTTTAAAGCTGATAATGTACATAATATAGTCAATCACTCCGAAGCTAAGTTACTTTTTGTAGGTGATCAAATGTGGGAAAATCTCAATGAAACAGCTATGCCTCTACTGGAGGGTATCATGTTGATGACGGATTTCACCATTCTTGTTTCACGAAGCGAAAAACTGAATTACGCCCGGGAACACCTGAACGAACTTTTTGGAAAAAGGTATCCCCGGAATTTCAGAAAGGAGCACATTGAGTACCATAAAGAACAGCCCGATGAACTGGCTGTCATAAACTATACTTCGGGAACCACAAGTTATTCCAAGGGGGTAATGCTCCCCTACCGTAGCTTATGGTCGAATACGGCATTCGCTTTCGAAGTACTTCCTCTGAAAGCCGGTGATAAGGTAATTTCTATGTTGCCTATGGCGCATATGTACGGCTTGGCTTTCGAATTTCTGTATGAATTCTCTGTGGGATGCCAGATATTCTTCCTTACCAGGATGCCAAGCCCGAAGATAATCTTTCAGGCTTTTGCGGAAGTCAAACCCCATCTTGTTGTGGCTGTTCCTCTTATTATAGAAAAAATTATCAAGAAGAACGTGTTGCCCAAACTGGAGACTCCTACCATGAAGATTCTGATGAAGCTTCCCATTATCAATGAGAAAATCAAAAGCACGGTTCGCGAACAAGTGGTCAATGCTTTCGGAGGACGCTTTGCTGAAGTCATAGTTGGAGGGGCGGCATTTAATCAGGAGGTGGAACAGTTCTTGCGAATGATTGAATTCCCCTATACCGTAGGTTATGGAATGACGGAGTGCGGACCGATAATCAGTTACGAAGACTGGTCCCGCTTCAAACCGGGTTCGTGCGGAAAAGCTGCCCCACGTATGGAAGTTAAAATATTATCTCCTGACCCTCAAAACATTCCCGGAGAAATTATTTGTCGCGGTCCTAACGTGATGTTGGGTTATTACAAGAATGAAGAGGCTACAAAACAAGTAATTGACAAGGATGGTTGGTTACATACCGGAGACCTTGCATTGATGGATGAAGAAGGAAACATCACAATCAAAGGGCGCAGCAAGAACATGCTGTTAGGTCCCAGTGGTCAGAATATCTATCCGGAAGAGATAGAAGATAAATTAAATAACCTTCCCTATGTGGCCGAAAGCATCATCGTGCAACAAAACGACAAACTGGTAGGACTTGTATACCCTGATTTCGATGACGCCTTTGCCCACGGACTGACAAATGAAGATCTCGAACGGGTAATGGAAGAAAACCGTGTGCAACTGAACACTATGCTTCCAGTATACAGCCAGATCTCTAAAATGAAGATATATCCTGAGGAATTTGAGAAAACCCCCAAACGTTCTATCAAGCGATTCCTCTATCAAGAGGCGAAAGGTTAATTACAATAATAATCAGAATCGGACAATTATTGAATTTTTCTAATTTGACTAAATAGAAAGAGATCATCATAAAGAAATTGAGAAATAAAAAGTTGCTATATTCCACAACAATAGATTCAGGCTTAAAGCAATAAGGGCTTTATATCAGGAAGAGGTAATTATGGCATAAGAAATCAAAAAGGGAGTGACTTTTTAGCCACTCCCTTTTTGATTATATTTCTGTCGGTCACATTAAATCCACCGTACATAACAGAAATCCTGACGATGAGGAAGATCTGCATGTTTAGGGAACATTCTATATGCAACTTTAAAGCTGCCGGCGTTCTCCAACTTAAGTTGTGCACGGAATGTATACAAGTTGCCTTCTTTCTTTGTTACCTCAAACGGAACCACTGAATTTATGTATTGTTTACCTTCGGCCGATGTGTACACGGTCACAATCTCCAACCCTACTGCATCGTTAAGTCCTTTCTCATCAATTACACAGGTTATGGAATATTCTTTTCCGCTCTCAATGGAACCATGAGTTATCTCTTCTGATTTATCAAAAGACAAGACTTCGATAGAATCCCATTTTTCGACAACTTCTTCTTTCCATAAAGCTATTTCTTTGGCTTTTGCGCCATCATTGACTGCCAGTTCACGGAAACGTTTAGCTTGTTTATTATAGAATCTTTCAAAGTAATCGTCCAATTGACGCTTCATCGTGTAATGAGGCGCAATTTTAGCAATGGAGTTCTTAATGGTTTTTACCCAACCTTCAGAATATCCCTTCTTGTTGCGGGCATAGTACAGAGGCAGAATTTCCGTTTCAAGAATACTGTAGATAGTAGCGGCATCCAATTGATCTTGATGTTCCTGATTCTGGTAGGTGCGCTTCTCGGTCAAAGCCCATCCGGCACCTTCACGGTAACCTTCCAACCACCAGCCATCAAGTACTGAGAAATTTATCACACCGTTCATCAACGCTTTCTCTCCGGAAGTACCGGATGCCTCGAGCGGACGAGTCGGGGTGTTCAACCAGATATCAACCCCTGAAACCAAACGACGCGCCAAATGCATGTCATAGTTCTCAAGGAAGATTATCTTACCAAGAAACTCGGGCCGGCGTGAAATCTCAATGATTCGCTTGATTAATCCCTGACCGGCTCCATCATGCGGGTGTGCTTTTCCGGTGAACAGGAACTGCACCGGGTAATTCGGATTATTTACAATCTTAGCCAAACGTTCGAGGTCGGTAAATAGCAGATGTGCCCGCTTGTATGTCGCAAAGCGACGTCCGAAACCAATCAACAACGCATTCGGATTAATCTTATCCATCAGAGATACGATACGTGAAGGATCTCCCTGATTCTTCAACCATGTTTCACGGAATTGTTTGCGTATGTAGTCCACCAACTTATTTTTCAGTGCTATACGTGTTTTCCAGATTTCTTCGTCGGGCACATTGTAGATAGCATTCCATATCTTAGGATTAGACTGATCGGCTAAGAACTTCTCATCAAAATGGTTGGCATACAAGTCTTTCCACTCCGAAGCACACCAAGTGGGGAAATGCACTCCGTTGGTAACATATCCTACGTGCATTTCTTCCGGGAAATAGCCTTTCCAGATAGGGGCAAACATTTCCTGAGATACTTTCCCGTGCAACCAACTCACACCGTTTACTTCTTGAGAAGTGTTACAAGCAAAAATGGACATACAGAAACGTTCTCCCTTGTCTCCCGGATTGTTGCGTCCCAGATCCATGAAGTCGTCCCAGCTGATGCCTAACTTGGCAGGATAACCTCCCATGTATTTGCCAAAGAGAGATTCATCGAAATAGTCGTGTCCGGCAGGAACAGGAGTATGCACTGTGTACAATGAAGAAGCGCGAACCAATTCGATGGCTTGATCATAAGTCATGCCTCCGGCCACATAATCGCAAAGGCGTTGTACATTTATCAATGCGGCGTGTCCCTCATTGCAATGATATATTTCTTTTTGTATTCCGAGTTTCTTGAGTGTCAGGATTCCACCTATACCCAATAGGATTTCTTGTTTCAGACGATTTTCCCAGTCGCCTCCGTAGAGCTGATGCGTGATGGGGCGGTCGAACTCGCTGTTCATTTCATTGTCCGTATCAAGCAGATACAGGGAGATGCGCCCCACATTTACACGCCATACCAGTGCGTGCACATGATAGTCCAAATATGGCACATCCACTACAACCTGATTGCCCTGCTCGTCCAATACGCGATCGATGGGAAGTTGTCCGAAGTTTTGAGCTTCGTAGTTAGCTATCTGCTGACCATCCATCGAGAGTGTTTGCGTAAAATAGCCGTAACGATACAGGAAGCCTACGGCACATAGGTTGACGTTGCTGTCCGAGGCCTCTTTCAAGTAGTCGCCGGCGAGCACGCCCAAACCTCCCGAATATATTTTCAGTACCTGATTCAAGCCATATTCCATACTGAAATACGCCACTGAAGGACGTTTCTTATCAGGTTCCACATCCATATATGCTCTAAACTTGGCATATACGTCGTCCATTCTTTTCAAAAGAGCTTTGTCGCTCGCAATTGCTTCAAGTTTAGCATAACTCATGCGCTCCAGCAAGAGCACGGGGTTATAAACCACTTCCTTCCATAAAACCGGGTCCAAATCCTTGAACAAGTCGGTCGCTTCAGTGTTCCATGACCACCAGATGTTACGTGCCAGTTCAGATAGCTTTTCCAATGTAGCCGGTACATGCGACTTTACATTTACATCTTTCCAATTCGGAATGTTTACGTTGCTAACTTTAATCTTCATCCTATAAGCTTGATTGATTAATAATTCGATTGAGATTTATTCCTATTGACGTTCCATAGCCCTGCGCAGAGCAAAGTCATAGGCTTCCTGATAATATTTGATAAAATGTTTCCACAATGCCTGCTCCGCCACTTGCTCGGCACGCTTGCGTATTTCTTTCTTTTCCGTTTCTGTCTTTGCGGAAAAGTATGAAACTGTTTCTTTGATTCCATCCGCCACTTCGGAATAGTTGTAGTCCGAGCGATGCAATACCTCTACTCCGTCATTGATGCCTCGTTGATTTTCCAAACTATTGACCCACAGTCCAAATCCTGCAAGATCCGTAGTGATGGTCGGAACCTTGAATGCCACACTTTCCAGCGGAGTATATCCCCATGGTTCGTAATAAGAAGGATAGACACTGAGGTCTTTACCTAATATAAGGTCGTAGTAGTGTTTATTGAAAATACCATCTTTTCCATCGAGATAGCAAGGAACGAAGATAACTTTTACTTTATCTTCCGGGGAGTTGTTCATGCCGAGATATTTCAGCATATCGAGCACCTGATCATGCATCATATTATGCAGCCAATGAGTGATGAAAGGCATTTCCAACGGCGTATCATATTTCTTTCTTTTTTTACTTTGAAGCCGTTGTTGCAGATCTTCGCGGGCATTTCCCACCCAGCCGGGTACGTCGATATAAGCCAATACGTTTTTCTTCAGGTTTTTATCCCGGTTTAAACGATTCAGAGATTCCAGGAACACATCGATGCCTTTGTTCTTAAACTCGTAGCGTCCGCTGGTTGCTATAATTAATGTATCATCCGCCAAATCCGTACCCAAAAGACAATTCGCCACTCGCAACATTGCGGTACGCGCCCGTTTGCGTTTGCCGGCAAACGTACTCCCTTTAGGTACAAAATCATCTTCGAAGCCATTCATCAATATCACATCGGCCGGTTTATCCAACAGTTCTTTACATTCGTTATCGGTGATTTGACTTACCGTAGTAAAGCAATCCACATGATGAGCGGTTTGTTTTTCGATGGAGTGTTTCGACTGGATGTTCAGTTCGCTCGCCATCTGGTCGCCGTTATATGCAAACAGATAATCATACAACGGCTTGTTGTTACCGGCTATTGAACGCCCGATGGATGTGGCGTGTGTAGTAAAAATAGTGGCGATTTCCGGAACAGCATTTTTCAGGTACAAGGCTCCCATACCGGTCATCCATTCGTGTGCCTGATACACCACCTTATCGGTTTCCATCAGATTGTAGCGATAAAAACTTTCCACTACCTTGCCCGCAGCATATGAAAACATGGATGCTTCGTCATAGTCTCCATACGCATGCAGCGAATCTACCTGAAAAGAGTTCCACATTTGTGCATATATCTCATCTTTCTGCTCATAAAATGGCTGGAAATCCACCAATATTACCAAAGGATTTCCCGGTATATTCCACCGACCTATACGCACCGTAAGTTTTTCTTTTTCAGAAGCATGTTTTCTCCACGCTTCACACATATTATCCGATTCCGAAAACAAAGGATTTTCTTTTCCTTGCCAGATATCCGGACCAATAAAGAATATTTTGTCATGAAGTTCCGTCTGCAAAGTATTGGCCCTTGTGGACAAAACCGTATAGATACCCCCTACTTTATTACATACTTCCCAGCTGGATTCGAAAATATAATCGGGGGAGATGAGCTCCTTATTCATAGTGCACTGTTAGTCTCTTTTTTGTAATCGTTGCAAACATACACATTATTATTTGATAAATAGACTATTGTAAAGTAAAAACTATGTGATGTTACTATAGCAATCGTTTGCGCAAATGTCAAAAAACACAAGAAACAGCATTTCTACATGCGTTCTATACAAATACTCTCCGCAACGCCCCATGTGGCTCAGGGAACGATGCCCGTACAGTTCGAGTATCACACCCGTGCGGTTCGAATACCGTACCTGTATGGTTTAAGTACCGTACCTGTGTCGTTTTCCGAACCACTCACGGGCATATTATCCGGGGCTTGTTGACTACGGACAGAAATCACCCCAAAACGGACTGAAGCAATGTTAGGTTAATCGAAATTTCTTTGTTTTTAAATATCTTTATATATTTGTCCCGCTTTGGTGATATGACAGACTTTCTGTCTGCCGTATAAAAGGGAATCCGGTGAAAGTCCGGAACAGTGCCCGCTACTGTAAAACCATAGAAGCGAAGAATATTTCTACACATCATGACCACTGCCATGTATAGCGATTTGCTGGCGGGAAGGTCTTTCTTCGTAAGGGTTGAGTCAGGAAACCTGCCAAGGTATTTATAATTAATAATACTTTCCCGGGGTCAGGGAAGTAGATTAGTAATTCATTATTATTATCCAAATGAAGAAAAAGGATTGGCTTTCCATCCTCATGGGAGGATGTGTGGCAATGAGTGCATTTGCACAAAACGCAGAGAAGAAAAATGATGCGGGTATTGAATTGAATCCGGTGGTAGTTACAGGCACGGGTACTCATTATCGACTAAAAGACACCCCTACCCCTGTCAGTGTCATCACGGCCAACGAAATGAAAAAAGCCGGTATCACCGATTTCCGCAGCGCAATGACCATGCTGGAACCTTCTCTCTCTTTCTCATCCAACTCCATGGGAGACTACCTGATGATGAACGGTTTAAGCAATAAATATGTGTTGATTCTCATCAATGGTCACAAACTTACCGGAGACTCCGACAGAAATATTGACCTGAACCGTATTGACTTAAACAACGTAAAACGCATTGAGATTTTGAAAGGAGCAGGCTCGGCTTTATATGGAAGCGATGCCATCGGAGGAGTAATCAATATTATTACCAACCAACCCATCAACCTGCTGACCCTGACTTCTCATTCCAAAATAGAGAGTCACGGACAATTCACTCAAAATCTGAATGCTGACATCACTACCAAGAAATTCGGTTCGTACACCTCCTACCAACGTCGCCAAGCGGAAGGATGGCAAAACAACGACATGACCGAAAACAGCAAGGGGGAACTGGTACATACCGACAAGCAGATTTCAGACGCTTTTTATCTGGATACATACAATCAAAAATTTACGTTTACTCCCGGAAAACGTTTCTCTGCATATATAGAGGGAGGAATGTACGACCGTAAAGTAAAGCGTCCCATCAGCGAATACACCTACAATCTGACATACGACGCCTTCAATCTGGGTGCCGGAGCCAGATATAATCTTAATAAGCGTGGTTATGTGCAACTCGATTTGCGCAATGATAACTACGACACGGAGTACCTCTACATACAAGATGTTACGGACAAAACAACCAAAAAGACATTTAAAGCCGGAGAACAGGTGCGCCAGAAACGTCAACACTATTACGATGCCAATCTTAAAACGTTCTTCCGCCTGACAGATAACAGCCGTACCATTCTGGGATTACAATATCTTCAGGAAACACTGGAACGTGCATCCTTCGGGGTAGATGAACGCGCTTACACGATGGCAGCATATGCACAAGAAGAGTTGAGTCTCTCAAAGAATCTCAATCTGACAGCCGGTCTGCGCTACACCTATCATGAAAATGCCGGAAATAATCTTACTCCTAAATTCTCGTTAATGTATCGCATGGGAGATTTTACGGTAAGAGGACAATATTCGGCAGGATTCCGTGCACCGGGGTTGGATGAGCTTTATAAACTCTCCTATTCCAGCCGCTCTACCGGTGCTTCGGGAACGTTGTCCATCGGAGATAAAAATCTGAAAGCGGAGAAAAGCAACTACGGTTCCATAAACGTTGAGTACCATAACAATTGGATCAACATAGGTGTGACAGGTTTCGTGAACAGACTGAGCGACATGATTGTCGGACGAACACAGTCATATGCCGATCTTACGGCTGCCGAACAGGAGGAGGTGAATAACCTGCTTGCCAAAGCCAGCCCGGGAACAACCCCCAATAAAAAAATGAATGTAACAAACTTCCTGAATGCGGAAAAAGCTCTTATCAAGGGAGTTGAAGTAAACTTGAACGCCAATCTGGGCTATGGATTCGGGTTAAGCGGTAACTATGCTTACACGCATGCACGCAACAAGGACATTGAAACCGGATGGAGGCTTATAGACCGCGCCGTACGCCATACGGGAAGCATAACGGCAAACTACACGCATAGCTGGAACGACAACCGCATCGACGTTACTCTAAACGGACGCATCCAAAGCAAACGCACTCTTCTTAAACTCAGCAAAGGAGAATGGCTGGACAATTCGGCTCCCGGATTTGCTCAATGGAACTTCTCCACCCGTTATGTATACAGTGGCATTTCATGGTTGAGCATCGAACCCGGAGCGGGTGTAAACAATCTGCTCGACAAAAAGGATGAACGCCCGTACGGAGCCAACTATTTTTCCATTACTCCCGGACGTACTGTGTATGTTAGTCTTTTGCTGCGTTTTAAGAAATAGAGATTATACGCTATGAGAATCTTCTTTTTTATATCGTTTATGATTGTCTCCCTCCTCTGTACCGCACACGAGGAGGGAAACTTCGTCGCAAAGGATTTGCGAGAAACAATGAAACCGGGAGACAAGGCTGCCTTGCTACTGGTACACTTCGGTACGACATATGCCGATACCCGTGCTGTAACCATCGATGCCATCAATGAAAAAACACGTACTGCTTTCCCCGAACTGGAACTGCGCGAAGCATATACCTCACGCATTATCATCCGTCGCCTTAAAGCACAAGGCATAGAAAAGTTGACCCCGTTAGACGCCATGCTTCGTTTACGGAGCGAAGGTTATACACACCTTATTGTACAAAGTACCAACATCATAGACGGGATGGAAATGGAATCGCTACGCCGGGATGTGGCAAGTGTGCAAGGTTTCTTTAAAGAAATACGCATGGGCACGCCCTTGTTGTATTCTGTGGAAGATGCAGAAAGAGTGGTCAATATCATGGGGAAACGCCTATGTGCTTCCTCAACTGCCAAAACAGCATTTGTTCTGGTAGGACATGGAAGTTACACGCCCAGTACATCCATCTATAGCCAAATAGACTATATGTTGAAATCTAATGGGTTTGTAAATCTCCATGTAGGTACCATTGAGGGTTATCCCACGTACGAGACTGTTCTGGCACGGCTTAAATCCTCACGGGTAAAGCATGTGACGCTTGTTCCCTTTATGTTTGTGGCAGGTGATCATGCTCAAAACGATATAGCTACGGATTGGAAAGAAGAATTGGAGAAAGCAGGCTACAAGGTAGATGTACGTATGGAGGGCATGGGAGAAATACCGGAAATACAAAATATCTTTATTGAACATATCCGTTTCTCTCTGGGACACCGCTTCATTGATATCATGGAAAAGAAAGCCCGGTACGCCGCTGATAAAGATTAATCATTCTCTTCACATAGAGCGATAATCCATTGCCACATAATGGGTATCGCTCTTTTATTTAAAATCATTATACAAGAATAAAAGTGCACTGCTCCGGCGGTAAAAGGCACATACGAATGGTCGATGTAAACAGTGCATCGGTTTCAAACCACCTCATAAAGCCAATAGCATATGAAAGTATTCAAAAAACAAATGCGAATAACGAAGGTAGTAGTTCTCATTGCAGCAATTCTCGTGGTGTCATACATCTGCTATATCTACTGGTTGGCTCCTACTCGTATTGCTATTATCAACCCGTTGCCGGCGCAAGCGGCAGACATTGCACTAAACAACGACAGCAAACACATCAAAGTAGTTTGTCTTAAAACAGAAGAAGTAGAAAACCTTTCCGGATTCGATGCTGTAATGATATATAGCAGAGGCCTATTCTTAAATGATGCACAACTGGAAGAGATAGAACGGGTAGCGGCAAAGGGCACACCTGTGTTTACCAATACTATCAGTAACTTCAGATTCAGTTTCAACCGCAATTTAACTTCCGGGCAAGAAGAAAACTTGCAAAAGTATTTTCAGAACGCAAGCAGAAAAAACTACAGGAATGCCTTGCGTTACATACGCCACATCGCCACGCCTCATCGTGTAGGAGCAGGTGAATTCGAACCGCCGATAGAACTCCCTCAAAATCTTTACTACCATAGAGAGTATGGCCAGTACTTCGAGACCCATACCGAGTTAACCGAATACCTTAAACGCAAAAGAATCTATTGGGAGAAAGGAAAGAAACTGGCTTTCATATCGGGTAGCAGTTTTCCGATGGAAGGAAACCGGGCTCATGTAGACACACTCATATCACGATTGACAGAAACAGGATTCAACGTATATCCCATAACCGGAAGTAGCGCCCAACGTGCCCAAATGCTCACTGCATTATCTCCCGATGCTGTTGTTTACCTGCCTATGGGCAGGTTGGGCAATGATTCTCTCATCAACTTCCTGCACGAGTCTAATATACCTTTGTTTATGCCTTTTCCGTTGATACAATCACGTGAAGATTGGCTTGATATATACAAACCGGTAAGTGGAGGAACTTTGACGGCTCGTGTCGTTGTTCCTGAAATTGATGGAGGTATGGCGCCCATGATTATATCCACACAGAACGAAGATTCGCAAGGGTACTTTCTGCATACTCCCGAGCCGGAGCGAGTGGAAAACTTCATCGGGCATATCAGTAAATACATGAAACTGAGGGATATGCCCAATCGAGATAAACGCATAGCTATCTGCTACTTCAAATCACCCGGTAAGGACGCTCTGTTGGCAAGCGGCATGGAGGTAGTGCCTTCACTCTATAATTTCTTAAAACGCTTGCGTCGGGAAGGCTATAATTTGGACGGATTGCCGCCCACTGTGGAAGAATTCGGAAAAAGAATCTACCGGGACGGTGCTGTCATCGGTTCGTATGCCAAAGGAGCTCAAGAGGAATTCTTAAAACAGGCACACCCTGTTTGGATATCCACCCAACAGTATGAGCAGTGGGTGGATGAGGCGATTCTGCCTGAAAAATATCAGGAAGTGTTGAATCGTTATGGAAAAGCTCCCGGCAACTTACTGTCAACAGCAGATAGTCTTGCCGTGGCTTGTCTTCAATTCGGTAATGTCCTGTTGTTTCCGCAACCTCGTCCTGCACTTGGTGAAGATGAATTCAAACTGCAACACGGAATGTCAGTCGCTCCTCCCCACAGTTATTTGGCAGCTTATCTGTATATGCAGAAAGGGTTTCGGGCAGATGCTCTCATTCACTTCGGAACGCACGGTAATCTGGAATATACGCCGGGAAAGAGTGTAGCCCTTTCCCGGGCAGACTGGGCGGATGCTTTAGTTAGCAATCTTCCTCATTTTTATTTTTATACTACGGGAAATGTGGGCGAAGGCATCATTGCCAAACGTCGACTGCATGCGGTGCTTGTGACACACCTGACACCTCCTTATGCCGAAAGCGGGATGCGCCGGCAATATAACCGGTTGATCGAAGACATTCATAAACTGCTGGATGATGGTGTTGACAAACAGCATGCGCTGGGATTGCAAGTGAAACATGAGGCTATCAGGCTCGGACTGTGTCGCGACCTCGGACTGGATTCCATTCCTTCACAGCCATATACGCTGGAAGAACTTGAACGTTTGGATAATTTTATCGAAGAAATAGCAAACGAGAAGATGTTGGGTTCTTTTTATACCATGGGACAACCCTACTCCACGACAGATCTTCTGCAAACGACTCTTGCCATAACAGCCGATCAACTGGCTTACGAAACGGCAAAACGCGACCATGAACGAGGTAAGATAACCAAAGAGCAATTACAAGACTTCGGATTCATCACTCATTGCTACCTGTCTTCCGCCCGTAAGCGTTTGGTTTTGTTACTCCAGAAACCATCGGATGATACGACGGGAGTGGCAACAGAGTTACACCCGGCATTGCAGTACCGCAGATTACTGAAGAGCTCTACAGAAAACGAATTCAATGCCATGCTGCGCGGACTTAGCGGCGGAAGCATACCACCCGCACCGGGAGGAGACCCTATACTTAATCCTAATGTACTCCCTACCGGTCGTAACATGTACAGCATCAACGCAGAGACCACTCCCAATGTACGTTCTTGGGAAGACGGAAAACGACTTGCCGAAATCACATTAAAGCGCTACTTGGAGAAACACGGGAATTATCCCCGGAAAGTGAGTTACACATTTTGGGCAGGAGAGTTTATCACGACAGAGGGAGCCACTTTGGCGCAAGTGTTCTGGATGTTAGGAGTGGAACCTGTGAGAGACGGGCAAAACAGAGTGGTAGATTTGAAACTCGTTCCTTCCAAAGAGTTAGGGCGTCCACGCATCAATGTGCTTGTCCAAGTATCGGGACAATTGAGAGATATTGCCGGCTCCCGCCTAAAAATGCTCACAGATGCCATACGTCTTGCCTCGGAGGCGAAAGACGATATCTTCCCCAACTACGTGGCTTCAGGCACACTGTTGCAAGAAAAATTGTTGGTAGAAAAAGGAGTATCGCCCAAGCGGGCTCGTGAAATGTCTGTAATGCGCGTATTTGGTCCCGTAAACAGCGGTTACAGCACCGGGATGCTCGCTTATACAGAACACAGCGATTCGTGGGAGAAGGAGGAAGAAATAGCCCGGGGATATCTTAACAACATGGGCGCAGTCTATGGCGATGATGAAAACTGGGGCGAGGTGGAACAAGAACTGTTTGCTTCTGCTTTGTCCGAAACGGATGTGGTGATTCAACCTCGCCAAAGCAATACATGGGGTCCCATCTCACTTGATCATGTATACGAGTTTACGGGTGGTCTGTCCCTAACGGTTAAGACGGTGACCGGAAAAGAACCTGATGCTTACATGGCCGATTATCGTAATCGAAACAACAGACGCATACAAGATGCCAAAGAGGCGGTAG
>JBHADT010000037.1:0-2519 GCA_041855205.1 Bacteroides sp. | reverse complement strand
GCAGCAGGATATGGAGCAGAACATTTTTATTCTGGTGCAATTATTGCAGGCACAACCGGTGTAGGTGCTCCTGTTGCAGTAGCAGGTGCATTACTTGGAACAATTTGTACACTTTAATTATATATGCAAGATTATGAAAAAAATAGATTGTTTATAGCTTTTGCTTCAATTGTAATGGCAATGGCTTCTCTTCAAATTTTGGAAGGCAAAATCGCAGAAAATAACGACTCTTCTGTAGCGCAAGTAGGTGCTGGTGCAATTTATGCTTCCTATGCCTCAAATTGGGAAGGTGGGGATAAAGCTACAGCAGCAACAGTTGGTGGTATCGTCTCTGGAGTTGGAGTTTCTATGATAAAGACTTCCGTTCCTGCTTCCATGACACCGTTAGGTTGGTATGGTGTGGCGGCTGGATTAATCCTGTAATTATCAAGGGGCTATTGACAAGGAGTCAATAGGCCCCTATTCTTAAAAATTGTATTAGATGAATAATAACCTGAAAAAATGAATAAGATTGTAAAATACTATTTCTCAGACTGTCAAATGTTTAAACTTTTGTTGGGAGGCGGATTCGGAATGTCTTTATATGCATTACTGTTTCCCACTATCGGAACAACTGCAATAGTAGTTAGTATCATAGGCGCAGCAATCTTTCAACCAAATGCCAATGGGAAATTAATGAAGTCTGTTTTTGGAAATGAATCCAAAGGCGGGTTGAATAATATATGGATTTTAACGATATATTTACTTGTATTCCTTACCGTTATAATATTGGCCTATATTTTAGAAATATATGAAAATAACAAGGATTATTATTATATGTGGATTGGCATTTCTTCGCTGATTTATTTTTTGAGCGTTTTTTACCTATTCCTGCGTTTTCTCTCACGGAGAAATAAACTGGGGGATTCTTGAATTAACTTAGTTACTGTATAATTTAGTTCACTACTGTCCAAAGAAAAATTCTCGGACTTAATTTAAATTGATTATTTTCAATGAGTTACGCGAATATTATTTTTTTCGAGATTTGGTTTTGTACTTTTGCATATCGTATTGCAAGAGGCAGAAGTCATGAATCAAGGAAAGACCGTATTCGCTCAAATCATGTCGCTCATACCAAGATATGAGTTCGACAAGTGCGTAAAGAGATACAACGGCAATAGACATGCTATCGGTTTCAAATGCAGAGACCAGTTTATGGTGATGAGCTTTGCCCAGTTCACCGACCAGATTAGTCTCCGCAGCATTGATGCGACGCTGGTGGCGCTCTCTTCCAAGCTCTATTCGAGTGGAATAAAGTATATCCAACGTTCGACTTTGGCCCATATCAATGAGACCAAGGATTGGCGCGTATACCATGATTTTGGGCAGATCCTGATAGCCTGGACAAGAGAGCTGTACCAGAATGAACCGTCCCGGCTTGACGTGGATGGCATCGTGTATGCCTTTGACAGCAGTACCATCAAACTGTGCCTCCAACTTTGCCCGTGGGCTCGTCTGCATCATGAAAAAGGGGGTGTAAAGATGCATACACTTCTGGATTTGCGTGGCTCCATACCGACATTCATCTATCTGACAGAGGCTGCTGTTCATGATTCCAAGACTATGAGTCTGATTCCCATAGAACCAGGAAGCTACTATCTCATGGACAAGGGTTATGTTGACTTCAAACAGTTGTTCAACCACTTCCATCGTCAGCAGAAAAAGCCTTTTTGATGAGGTCATCTAACCGAGATGAGCACATCAAAAAGGTCCTTTGACAGGGAGAGTGTGGTTGGTTGCCGATGGAAAACAAAAAAAGCCTGTTCTCGTCTCTCTAGATTGCGAGTAGAAGCGAACAGGCTTTTGTAAAGTTTTTCACACGAATGTCCATTAATGGATCATGTATTTCTCATAAATAATTCGTGAATAATTTGTGGTGAATGGATGGGCATCCAATATTCAACAAAACATAACCTATTGCTCATGAATCATGCAGGTTAAGTTTTTATGGTTACTTTTTCTCCCCGATCATTGCCAGGCAGAGCTTCTTTTGCAACACGCGGGCATCGAGGACACTCATGTCGTTGTCCATGATCGCGAAGGCCAGCATGTGGCCGTCGGCGCCCTGACAGAAGCCGGCCAGCGAGCTGATGCCATAAGGATGGGAGAGCGTACCCGTCTTACCACGCACCAGTCCTTTGAGTCTTGGGTCGCTGAGCTCGGCGCGCAGCGTACCGTCTACGCCGGAGATCGCCAGCCACGTATGCAGCTTCTTGCGGATCGCCGGACGCTGATAGCCATAGCGGAGCACGGCGACGAGGACTTCCGGCGACAGATGGTTGTAGGTACAGAGGCCACAGCCGTCGTGGATGACGATGCGCTTATCCTTCAGTCCCAGGCTGTCGCGCACGAAACCACGGAGATAGTTCACGCCGACGACGGGCAGGTTGCCGTGCTTGTCGAGGTGGTAGCCGATGGTATAGAGCAGCGACGTCGCCTGCGTGTTACTGCTGTTTTTCCACATCTTCTTGATCACATAG
>JBHADT010000036.1:0-2995 GCA_041855205.1 Bacteroides sp. | reverse complement strand
TCGATTCCTCGTTCATGTCGGCAGAGCCGTATTCCATGGCGTAGGCCTCGGGCGAGTAGGCAATGCGGTATCCGTCGGCAACTAATTGCATTGACAGGATAAAATCGTCGAGCAGCGTGTCTTCGGGCATCTCCCTGTACAATGCCGTGCGGATGGCACACAGCTCGCCGGCAGCGCCCATAGCCGAGTGCAGTTCGCTGTCCCACCGTTTCAGTGTGCTTTCGTATTTCCAGTACAGCCCCTCTCCCTCGGCAACGGCCTGTCCGTCGTGCCGTGCCATTACGCGCTTCTCCCCCGCCACGCATGCCACGTTGGGGTCGTTCAGGAATTCGCCGATAATCTCCCGTATGGCATTGGTATTCAGCATGGTGTTGGCGTCTGTCATGATGGTATATTCGGTGTCCACTTCCTTGAACCCATGGTTCATGGCTGCTGTTTTCCCTTTGCGTTCCGGGCTGAATACGGTTTTTGCCTCGGGATAGTTGGCGAGCCGTTCGTTGGTGCTGTCGCTGCTTCCGTCGGTTACCCACATTACGGTCAGTTTGTCTTTCGGGTAATTCAGTTGTGCGCAGTTTTCCATTTTCATCTCTACCACGTCCTCCTCGTTGTAGGCGCAAATCATGAGCGTTACGCCCGGTAGGTCTTCGTCGGGGGGCAGTGGCGGCCTTTTCCTTTCCCCCCGGGCTATGCGCTTGATGCGTACGGCAAGATATAACACAATTCCATACCCCAGATAAGTATAGAACACGATGAATAAGCAGAGCCAAAACAATATAATGAGTGTTGCCATGAGCATGGTTGATTTTACATTACTTTACATTCCTGCAAAATAAATAAAAATAATTGAGATGACAAAAAAATATGGGGACATTTTTCGTGCCCCCACATTTTTATTTTGTTTCAATCTCCTCTTGCATGTCGAGATACTCACCTTTCTTACCGTAGAATTCGTATTGTAAGAAAGCCAGTTTCTGCGAGGGGATTACGTTCACTCCGAATCCGTATTTCAGCTGCCATTTCCGCTTCAGGGATACGATGCCCTGATTGATATAGGCAGCAACGTAGGGATGTACGTGCAGGTTGATGCGCTTGATGCCGATCTTGTTTACCAGTCGGTCTATCTTGCTCTCCAGTTGGTCTGTGAACAGGATTGACGATTTAATCTTTCCCTTGCCGAAGCAGGTGGGACAGGTTTCTTCTACGTTTACATCCATTGCCGGGCGTACCCGCTGACGCGTGATTTGCATCAGCCCAAACTTGCTCAGCGGCAGGATGTTATGCCTTGCTCTGTCTTTCTGCATGTTTTTGCACATGCGCTCGTAGAGCATCTGCCGGTCTTCTGCCAGGTTCATGTCGATGAAGTCTACCACGATGATTCCTCCCATGTCCCTCAGTCGCAGTTGGCGTGCCAGTTCATCTGCCGCGCCCAAGTTCACCTCCAGTGCGTTGGCCTCTTGGCCGTTTTCCGATCGGGTCCGGTTGCCGCTGTTTACGTCCACCACGTGCAATGCCTCGGTATGTTCGATGATAAGATAGGCGCCATGCCTATAGTTCACCGTTTTCCCGAAGCCGGATTTAATCTGTTTCGTGACGTTGAAATTATCAAAGATGGGTACCTGCCCTGTATACTGCTTTACGATGCCGGCCTTTTCAGGGGCAATCAGTTCCACATAGTCTTTTACTTGTTGATAGATATCAGCGTCGTTGATATAAATCCCGTCGTACGTCGGGTTGAACAAATCGCGCAGCAAAGCTACGGCCCTCCCTGTTTCTTCGAAAACCAGTTGCGGCCGTGCTGTTGTCTTCTGTACTCTTGTGATGGCGTCCTCCCAGCGCTTCAGCAGAAGTTTCAGCTCCGCGTCGAGTTCGGCCACCCGTTTGCCTTCGGCCGATGTGCGGACAATGATTCCGAAGTTTTTAGGCTTAATGCTCTGCAAGAGCTGTTTCAGCCGGGCCCGCTCCTCGCCCTTCTTGATTTTAGATGAAACCGAAACCTTATCGTTGAAAGGAATCAGCACGATAAACCGCCCGGCGAAACTCAGTTCGCATGTCAGCCGCGGCCCTTTCGTGGAGATGGGTTCCTTTACGATTTGCACCATCACCTCTTGTCCAACTTTCAACGATGTCTGCACGCTGCCGTCTTTCTTCAGGTCGGGCAGGCGTGTGGCCTTGGTGATGGGGAATAGTTTCTTTCTGTCGCTCTGTACCTGTTTCAGATACTTTTCGTAAGAATTAAATTGTGACCCTAAGTCCAGATAATGCAAGAATGCATCACGTTCGAACCCCACATCCACGAAACACGCATTCAGTCCGGGCATCAGTTTTTTCACTTTTGCCACATAAATGTTGCCTACGGAGAATGATACCGACCGGTTTTCGTTCTGGTATTCCACCAGACTCTTGTCTTCCAGTAGGGCAATCGAGATTTCCTTCGGCTGGACGTCAATGATAACTTCGCTTGTCATTTTTGATTCGTTAGGTTCTCTCTTTCATCGGATTTTCAATAATGGAAAGGGTGCGCCAAACAATCCTGAAGGGACATCCTTGACACACTCCTTTCATTTTTCCGAAGAATCGGACATCACAGAGCTTTACTTGCTCTTATGGCGATTCTTTCTCAGTCTTTTTTTGCGCTTGTGAGTAGCCATCTTGTGGCCCTTTTTCTTTTTTCCGTTTGGCATAATCGTTAAATTTTTGATTTATATGTTTATTACATTATTTCATCTTCGCAATGAAGCTTTTGGCCGGCTTGAATGCCGGATAGTCGTGCGCGTCGATTACAAGTGTAGTATTCTTGGAGATGTTGCGGGCAGTTTTTTGCGCACGGTGCTTTACGATAAAACTGCCGAAACCACGCAGGTACACATTGTCCTTGTTGGTTGCCAGACTTTGTCTGATTTCCTCCATAAATGCTTCAACAGTGGCAGAAACGTCCTTCTTGGCTATCCCGGTGTCAGCCACTATCTTGTTGATAATATCTGCTTTAGTCATTTCT
>JBHADT010000035.1:0-10834 GCA_041855205.1 Bacteroides sp. | reverse complement strand
GTCTATTGATTCCTTTCTTCGGTTTAGCATCCGTAATAGGCTGGTATATCGCACTCTGCTTAATACAGAAAGCAAGAGGATAACTATCGCACATATCTTTTTTCTCGCATATGCTCCATTTCCTGCTTTTCATCTTCATAATTATCATTGTCATCGCATTCATCTTTCTGAATCTGATTTCCAATTTCATACGCATTCTTTTCGGGGGGCGCAATGCTTCATACACACAAACCGGACGGAATGACAATGGTAGGGAATATTCCTCCGAACAGAGACATACGAAAAACGGTTACGACTATAACGAACCATCCCAATCTCAAACGTCGGCATCGGCAAACAAACAACACACCAAAGTATTCTCGAAAGACGAAGGGGAGTATGTAGACTTTGAAGAAGTGGAAGAGTAAAACAGTACAACGGAGTCCGGGAGTTCAACCGGGAAATGAACCTTCGTTGCTCTTTTTGCGTGTAGAGAAGAGGATGCTCACAAGCTAAAATCCATACCATCAGCAACACGCTGATACACTCCGAAAACAACGCGGGTACGGTACTCGAACGACACAGGCGCGATTCGAGTACCGTACTCGTCTTGTTCCCAAACAGTAAAAGAGAGGTGTTCTTATATTGCATCTTACCTCAGACCCGCACGAACATTCTCAAAGTCCGGATACCTGGTGTACCATCGGAGAGCAAGCCGTCATCAAGAACAGCCATATACTCTCATGAAACAAACCGTCTGAAAACAGAAGCAGGACTGTCTCCTTGTCAGAGACAGTCCTGCTTGATTATCTTAATAAACGAGATTGCTTACAAAGCTCCTACTTCTTTCAATGCTGCATTCGTGTTACGAACAGCTTCGGCACTTGCCGCAAACTTCGCTTTCTCATCAGCAGTCAGTTCAAGTTCCACAATCTGTTCGATACCGTTCTTACCCAAAATTACGGGAACACCGATGCAGATATCCGTTTCACCATATTCACCCTCCAGATATACGGAACAGGGAATCATCTTCTTTTGGTTGTGAATGATGGCTTCGGCCACATATGCGCCTGCCGCTCCCGGAGCATACCATGCCGAAGTACCCAACAGTTTTGTAAGCGTAGCTCCGCCTACCATTGTCGAAGCAACCACTTCGTTCAGCTTTTCTTCGCTAAGCAAGTTGCTTACGGGAACTCCCTTATACGTAGCCAGACGAGCCAACGGAATCATCGTGGTGTCACCGTGTCCGCCGATTACCATTCCCTCTACCTCGTTTGCATTGCAGCCCAAAGCCTGGGAAAGGAAATATTTGAAGCGAGAGCTGTCTAAAGCACCTCCCATACCGATGATGCGGTTTTTGGGAACGCCCAGAGACTTTAAAGAAAGGTAAGTCATCGTGTCCATCGGGTTAGAGATAACCACAATGATGGCATCCGGAGAATATTTCAGGAGATTCTGAGCCACAGACTTCACAATGCCGGCATTCACTCCTATCAATTCTTCGCGAGTCATACCCGGTTTACGAGGAATACCTGAGGTAATGATTACCACATCCGAACCGGCGGTCTTCTCATAATCGTTGGTACAGCCCACCACCGTTGTATCGAAACCCAACAGTTGAGCAGTCTGCATCATATCCATCGCCTTACCTTCCGAAACGCCTTCTTTAACGTCCAGCATTACAATCTCGTCGGCTACTTCGTTAAACGCCAACACATTCGCGCATGTAGCACCTACGTTACCTGCACCTACTACGGTTACTTTTGACATAATTCTTCTGTTTTTATTAAGTATGTTATGTAATGCAAAAGTACAATGCGATTCCCTATTAAGGAAATATTTCCATAATAATTTTCGTTAAATGATAACGCACTGCAAGGTACATCCGCAGGGTTTGCCCTTTTTATCATTATTTTTGTCAGCGAAAAGCGGCGGAGCTTTCCATGCTACCTCGGCCAAGGTAAAGGGGAAACGCAGCAAGCGTTTTTCACCTGCACGGGAAAAAGAGCAAACGCCCTGCATATACATTATTATATACGAAAGACGTCTATGGCAAACAATAAAAATAAAATCTTTTTCATCGCAGCTTCTCTGCTGGCACTTGCACTCGTTGGCGTAACCGCGCTCCTGTTTATGGAGAAGCGAACCAATCAGGAACTTATACAGGAATTCCAATTGGAAAAGGAGGATCTTGAGAACGAGTATACCCGCTTCGCGCAACAGTACGACGAACTGAAGTTGACCGTCTCCAACGACTCGCTTGCCGTCTTGCTTGAGCGTGAGCAACTCAAAACGCAGCGTCTGCTCGAAGAACTGCGTACCGTGAAGAGCACCAATGCCTCCGAAATAAGACGTTTGAAACAGGAACTTGCTACCTTAAGAAAAGTAATGGTGGGCTACATCAATCAGATAGATTCCCTCAACCGCCTCGCCACACAACAGAAAGAAATCATAGCCCAGGTGACCCGTAAGTACAACGACGCCTCACGGCAAATCAGCGACCTCTCCGAAGAGAAGAAGAATCTGAACAAGATGGTCACGCTCGCTGCCCAACTCGATGCCACCAACATGAACATTCAGGCCGTGAACAAACGAGACAAAGTAGCCAAGAAAGTGAAAGACGTGGTCAAGCTCAAGATAGGATTCACCATCACCAAAAACATCACGGCGGAAACGGGCGAGCGCATTCTATACATCCGCATAACCAAGCCCGACAACAGCGTACTTACCAAAAACGAAAGCAACACCTTCCCATACGAAAACCGGGAGTTGACCTACTCCATCAAAAAGTACATCGAATACAACGGCGAGGAGCAAACCGTCACCGTATTCTGGAACGTAGAAGAGTATCTCTATGCCGGTAAATACGGGGTAGACATATTTACGAACGGTACACTCATCGGTTCCGGCTCTTTCACGCTGGAATAAGACATCCCACCGTTCCGGATGCTCCGGATGCTATCGGAAGCATCCGGTTTCTTTCCATACCTCTTTTCCGCAAAACAGCATCTGCCGGGCATCGCTCGAATAAAAAACGATAAATAATTTTGCTCTCTCATTCAAAGCCTATACATTTGCATTGTTGTTTATGCAATAATTGTTATTCATAAACGAAGCATCAACTATCACTTCCATTCATTAACGTATAGAAGCAATGAGAAAATTCTTCTATTTCATTTGGTTAGCAAGCATATCGTACACCGTGGGTGCGCAGGAAACATTAAGTCTGGACAGTTGCCGCGCACTGGCGATAGCCAACAACAAAATACTGCTCATAAACCGGGAAAACATACAATCCGCACGCTACCGGCGCAAAGCGGCTTTCACCAATTACCTCCCCGAAATATCCGCCACGGGAGGATATATACGTAATCAAAAAGAGATCTCGCTGCTCAGCGACGAGCAAAAAACATCATTAAGCGCTCTCGGTACGCAACTGAGCGGAAGCATGCAGACCGGAATAAAGGGAATGCTTGCACAAAACCCCGAATTGGCACAAAATCCGCTATTTACGGCGTTAGTACAAAGTTTGGGAAGTATGGACCTCGCCACCTCGCTCAACAGTACCGGACAATCCATCGTCGATGCCCTCCGGACAGATACCCGGAACATCTACACTGGAGCGCTCTCCCTGACACAACCCATATACACCGGAGGAAAGATAAGAGCTTACAACAAAATAACCGGATATGCCGAGGAGTTAGCACGACAACAGTATGACAACAGTTTGCAAGATGTTATCCTCAGCACCGATCAGGCATACTGGCAAGTGGTGTCATTGGCTGGAAAGAAGAAACTTGCCGAAGGTTATCTGGAGTTGTTGCGCAAGCTGGAAAGTGACGTCAACCACATGATAACCGAAGGTGTGGCGACTAAAGCCGACGGACTTTCCGTCCGCGTGAAAGTAAATGAAGCGGAGATGACACTCACCAAAGTGGAAGACGGATTAAGCCTCTCACGGATGTTGCTCTGCCAATTGTGTGGGTTGGATTTAACCCGTTCCGTAAGTCTGGAAGACGAACAAGCCACGGACATAGGCAGCACGCTTTCACTGGTCGGGGACATCGATATGGACAATGTTTATGCCTCCCGATCCGAAATACGCAGTCTGGAACTTGCCACACAAATCTTCAAGCAGAAGGTGCGCATCGCACGTTCCGAATTTCTTCCGTCAGTCGCCTTTGTGGGAAATTACATTATGAGCAACCCTTCGACTTTCAACGGATTTGAAAACAAGTTCAAAGGAATGTGGAACGTGGGAGTGATGCTCAAAGTCCCCGTCTGGCACTGGGGAAAGGGCATCTACACCGTGAAAGCGGCCAAAGCTGAAGCGCGCATCGCGGAATACAAACTGGAGGAGGCAAAAGAGAAAATAGAGTTGCAGGTGAATCAGGCGGCGTTCAAGATAAAAGAAGCGGCAAAGAAACTCATCATGGCGGAAAAAAATCTGGAAAAAGCCAACGAGAACCTGCGCTACGCCAACCTTGGTTTCGAAGAAGGAGTGATAGCCGCAAGCAATGTGCTGGAAGCTCATACGGCATGGCTCTCCGCACAGTCCGAAAAGATAGACGCGCAGATAGACGTGAGACTGACAGACATCTATCTGAAGAGGGCACTGGGAAGAATAACCGGAAAATAACAAAAAGAAAAAAGAAAGCGCATTTAAACAGGCTTGCCGATAAACCGAATAAAGTTAAACAGGAAAATGGATACCAAATCACAGAACAGCAACATGCTGTTAGCCTTTCTCACATTGATGGGAGTCATTGCCATAGTGGCAATCGTGGGATTCTTCATGCTACGCAAGGGTCCGGAAATGATACAGGGACAAGCGGAAGTAACCGAATATCGTGTTTCGAGCAAAGTGCCGGGACGGATATTGGAATTCAGGGTGAAAGAAGGAGAAAGCGTTCTTCCGGGAGATACGCTCGCCATACTCGAAGCCCCCGAAGTGATTGCCAAACTGACACAGGCACAGGCAGCCGAAGCGGCGGCACAGGCCCAAAACGACAAAGCCCTGAAAGGATTGCGTCACGAACAGGTGCAAACCGCTTACGAGATGTGGCAGAAAGCCAAAGCCGGACTCGAAATCGCCGAGAAATCATATGCCCGTATGAAAAGACTTGCCGAACAGGGCGTGATGTCAGCACAGAAGTTGGATGAAATCACGGCGCAACGCAATGCCGCCATAGCCACCGAGAAAGCTGCACAGGCACAATACACCATGGCAAAGAACGGAGCCGAACGTGAGGATAAGGCGGCAGCAGCGGCATTGGTAGACCGTGCCAAAGGAGCCGTAGCCGAAGTTGAATCATACCTGCGGGAAACTTACCTGATTGCGCAAACGGCGGGCGAGGTCTCGGAAATATTCCCCAAAGTGGGCGAACTCGTGGGTACAGGGGCTCCCATCATGAACGTTGCGGTGCTGAGCGACATGTGGGTTACTTTCAACGTGCGTGAGGATCTGCTGAAGGGACTGAGCATGCACACAGAGTTCAACGCCTTTATTCCGGCTCTCGACAAAGACATACGCCTGAAAGTAAACTACATGAAGGATATCGGTACCTATGCCGCATGGAAAGCCACCAAACCGACCGGACAGTTCGACCTGAAAACCTTTGAAGTAAAGGCGCTTCCCGTAGAAGCTGTGGAGGGATTGCGCCCGGGTATGAGCGTCATACTTAAGAAGTAAGACAATACGCATTTGCCCCAAACATGCCAA
The DNA here is from genome assembly GCA_041855205.1 of Bacteroides sp. Taxonomy (GTDB): domain Bacteria; phylum Bacteroidota; class Bacteroidia; order Bacteroidales; family Bacteroidaceae; genus Bacteroides. The sequence continues at coordinate 5,133 of JBHADT010000035.1, read as the reverse complement.
ACATTAATTAAGACGAAGAGAGATGGATAGAGCCGGAAAACACGTTGCCCTGCGGAATGTGATAAGACGAGAAGCCCGAAGACTGGTTTCCCGTCCTTTATACCTGTTCTGCATGATAGCGGCTCCGTTGTTCTGCTACGTATTCTTCACCACACTCATGGATGCGGGGCTTCCGGTGAATATGCCCGTAGGAGTGGTCGACCAAGACGGAAGCGCCACTTCGCGCCGGCTGGTACGTACGCTGGATGCTTTCGAACATACAGCCATTGCAGCCCACTACCCCACTGTCAACGAAGCCCGTGCAGCGATGCAACGCGGAGAAATCTACGGTTTCTACTACCTCCCGCAAGGAACTTCCGCCGAGGCACAGGCACAAAGACAACCGACCATATCGTTCTACACCAATAACACACTGCTCGTAGCCGGTTCGCTGCTATTCAAGGATATGAAAATGATGAGCGAGTTAGCTTCAGGAGCCGTCTCGCGTGCGCAACTCTATGCTAGAGGAGCTACCGAGGAACAAGCGATGGCATTCCTGCAACCCATCGTCATCGACACGCACGCCATAAATAATCCATGGATAAATTATTCGGTTTATCTGTCCAGCACATTCGCACCGGGCATACTGATGCTGCTCATTTTCATGATCACCGTCTATTCCATCGGAGTGGAGATAAAAGAGCGTACCGCTCGCGAGTGGCTGCACACAGGCAATGATTCCATGTACATTGCTTTAGCCGGTAAATTGCTTCCTCAAACGGTTGTTTTCCTGCTGATGGGTATCTTGTACAATGTATATCTATATGGCTACCTCGGTTTTCCCTGCCACAGCGGCATATTGCCCATGTTGCTTGCCACGCTTTGCCTCGTGCTCGCATCGCAATGTCTGGGAGTAGTGATGATAGGTACGTTGCCCACACTGCGACTGGGACTTAGTTTCGCATCGCTTTGGGGCGTATTGTCTTTTTCCATGTGCGGATTGTCTTTCCCCATTATGGCAATGCATCCCGTGCTGCAAGGGATAGCCAATCTGTTTCCGCTTCGCCACTATTTTCTGATATATGTAGATCAGGCTCTCAACGGTTATCCGATGATATACTCGTGGACAAATTATGTGGCATTGCTTCTCTTCATGATGCTGCCTTTCCTTGTCATCCGGCGGTTGAAGGATGCGCTCATTTATTATAAATATATACCTTGACAATCAAAACCTCTTGTCCGGCGCTGGCGAAACAGGCAGGCAGAAAAATAGCGAAAAACGAAGAATATCCCAATCCCGAAGAGAGGTTCACGATAATGATTCGTAGACGCTCATGACCAAACAGACACCGAGATGATCCAAACAACGTTCAAACAAAAAGTAATACAAGGATTTCATGATGTATTCTACATCTGGAAGAGGGAATTTCGAAACACCTTTCGGGATCAGGGTGTGCTTATCTTTTTCATACTCGTTCCGCTGGTATATCCGCTTATCTATGCGTTCATCTATACCAACGAAACCATTCGTGAGGTACCTGCCGTAGCGGTAGACAATTCTTGCACGAGCTTGAGCCGGGAGTTCCTGCGTAAGGTAGACGCCACTCCCGAGGTAGAGATCGTGGCACACTGCACAGACATGGAAGAAGCCAAACTTCTTTTACGCGAGCGGAAAGCCTATGGCATCATCTACTTGCCGGCAGATTTCAACGACTGCATCGTTCGAGGTGCCCAGACACAGGTGAGCCTGTTTTGCGACATGAGCGGTCTGCTTTACTACAAAGCTTTACTTAGTGCCAATACAAACGTTGCATTAGCCATGAATGCCGGTATCAAGATTGAGCGTGCCGGGAACACGACAGCCCGTCAGGACGAAATCACGGTCGCTCCCATAAAGTATCAGGATATTGCGCTGTTCAACCCCATGAACGGCTTTGCCGCTTTCCTCATACCGGCAGTATTAGTACTCATTATTCAGCAGACGCTTCTGCTCGGCATCGGATTATCTGCAGGCACGGCTCGCGAACAGAACCGGTTCAAAGATTTGGTTCCTATCAATCGTCATTACGGCGGCACACTGCGCATCGTCTTCGGTAAAGGACTGAGCTATCTCATGATCTACTCTCTTGTATCGGTCTACGTTCTCTGCGTCGTCCCCCGGCTGTTCAGCCTGATTCAGTTAGGGAATCCCGGCGTATTGGCGCTCTTTCTGCTTCCCTATTTGGGGGCTTGCATCTTTTTTTCCATGACGGCATCCATCCTCATACGCAACCGGGAGACCTGCATGCTGATGTTTGTTTTCACCTCCGTACCCTTGCTGTTCCTCTCGGGAATCTCGTGGCCGGGTGTCGCTATTCCGTCGTTCTGGAAGTACTTTTCTTACCTCTTTCCCTCCACCTTCGGAATCAACGGCTTTGTGCGCATCAACAGCATGGGAGCATCGCTTCATGAGGTAGCGACGGAATATCGTGCGCTGTGGCTGCAAACAGGAATTTACTTCCTGACAACCTGTGCTGTGTATCGCCGGCAGATTATGTTGAGCAGAAAACACATCATCGCGGCTTATAAAAAGACGATGGCTGCCCGCTAAAGTATGTCTCCCCACACATCCGCCTCCTGAAGCAGAACGTTACGAACCCTTCCTTCATTAATCCGGACTTTCGTTTGTAATATAAAAAAAGTCCGTCCGGGATAAGAAAGCACTCCAAGAATCACTCCGCTTCGGAGATGCTTTCCGCCTGTCCCTGACATGTCTGGGCATATCCGGAGAACCGCACAGGCACGGTACGCAAACCACACAGGCAGGGTGCGCGAAGCAAACGGGTACGGTATCCGCAACGACACGGGTGTGGTGCGGGAGTAACGGTTTGGCATAAAGTATTTCCTTTCTGATCGCTGTCCGAATCCGGAAACCGGCAGAGTCTTACTAAACAATTTTGTGAGGAAGTGGAGTGGCACAAAAAGACAGAACCGTTAAACAAAGCTAAACATACCGCCAAAATCAAACAAACACATTCATAATCAGTATATTGCAATATCATAACCCCCAATCATACAAGAAGATGAATCATAAGAAACTGGCAAGAGTTATATTGCTTTTGCTGATAAGTGCCGGTATGCAGGCTCAAGGAAATTTTGTTATTGAAGGAAAAGTCAACAACGTAAAGGAAGGTGTATGCCTGAAACTTTTCCGCCAGCAAGGAGATGTAGGCGATAACATTGCCATGGATACGTTGCGCGGAGATACTTTCCGTTTTGAGCACCAGACAGCAGGTAAAGGGACAGACAAATTGTTATTGGTCATTACAGAAGGTAACTTATATACGATGGCTTTGGAACTCTGGGCACAACCCGGAACGCATATCAAACTTACCGGCGATGACATGCTGATTTATACATGGAAAGTGGAAAGTGATGTTCCCCAACAGCATATCAGGGAACTTTTCATTGACGATTCGCGTGAACTGTGGAATGAATATCAACGCAACAGAACCCAAGAAAAAATACTAAACAACCGGTACCGAAGCAAGGATATTACGGATGAAATGAAAAATGAATTGCGCGCTCAAGGGATGAAACTATCGGAGATGAATAAAGAAATAGAGACACGCATTGACGCCAACACCATAAACCGAATGAAGCAACTACCTGTGGACGAGATTTGGATGGAAAAACTTAAAAGGTTATCAAAGACCGTGAAATATACTCCCAATTATCCTTACCGTCAGGAAGTAATAGACCTTTATAATGGGCTCTCGGAGGAACAACAAAAGTCTGAGATAGCGCAGGATATCGCGTCTTATTTGTTTCCTCCGGCTCTCGTGAGCCACGGAGAAAAGGCTGCAGATGGTGATTTGTTCGACTTACAGGGTAACGTGCATCATTTATCCGACTTTAGGGGTAAACCCGTTCTGATAGATTTTTGGAGTCGCGGATGCGGTCCTTGCATCATAGCCCTACCGGAAATGAAAGAAATCAGCAAGAAATACGAAGGTCGTCTGGTGTTAGTCAGTTTGAGTATAGACAACAAAACCAACTGGGAAATAGCCTCGCGGCATCATGATATTACATGGTGGAACCTGAACGATCTGAAAGGGAATCATGGTTTGTATGCTAAATATAATTCGGGTTCCATTCCCCGTTATGTATTCTTGTCTTCGGAAGGCGAAGTAATAGAGATGTGGTCAGGCTACCGCAAAGGCAGCTTGTTGGAAAAACTGGAGAGCTTGATGAAGAACTAAAAAGAAGAGGCGTGCATCTTCTATAAGAAAATCTTCGTATCCATGCCCCAACCTTACAGGTTGCAGGAAATCCCCATAGAAATACCCCCAAAGTCTTTCACTTAAACTTTGGGGGTATATTATTTCGTATGCTAAAACAGCTTACATAACTCTTCCGTAATCCAAACCCGGAGAATAGAGAAAAAGGGTTACTTACGCATGCGTCTTCACAACCTCGGTAGGTGCCATCTCTGCATTGCGCCGCTCCACCTGACGAATCAGGCTTTCGGCCAACTGCAAGAATGCGCGTCCGGTAACACTGTCTTCATTCAGTGCCACAGGCGTCCCCGTGTCTCCGCTTTCACGGATGCTCTGCACAATGGGAACTTGCCCCAGCAAAGGAACATTCATCTCTTCTGCCAGTTGTTTGGCTCCTTCCTTACCGAATATATAATACTTATTCTCCGGAAGCTCCGCCGGGGTAAACCAAGCCATATTCTCTACCAAACCAAGGATAGGCACATTCACTTTATCATTGGTAAACATATTGATTCCTTTACGCGCGTCTGCCAGTGCAACAGCCTGCGGGGTGCTCACCACCACGGCACCTGTCATGGCAAGCGTCTGCACCACGGTGAGGTGAATGTCGCTCGTTCCGGGAGGTAGGTCTATCAGGAAATAATCCAACTCTCCCCAATTGGCATCGGCAATCAACTGCTTCAGGGCGTTGCTTGCCATGCTTCCACGCCATAGCGTAGCCTGATTGGGATCTACAAAGAAACCGATAGAAAGCAATTTGATACCGTAACGCTCCACGGGGATAATCAAATCCCTGCCGCCTATCTGCTCCACATACGGACGTTCTTCCTCCGCCTGAAACATCTTCGGCATGGAAGGACCGAATATATCCGCGTCCAGCAATCCCACTTTATAT
>JBHADT010000034.1:0-8892 GCA_041855205.1 Bacteroides sp. | reverse complement strand
CGTAAGATAACCTTTTCTGAACCCCAGACGCGGATCGTCGGTTTGCGTCTCCAACTCATATCCCTGTTGTTGCTCCAATGCCTGAAAGAATTCCTCACCCGCTTTACGGGCGTGTTTCCAACGCTGTTCCTGATAATCTCCAAACCATGTCATCTTTTCATCGGAAGCCTTGCCCGCATAATATGGTTTACTGTCATTGAACAGCGGACTGGCGGCAAACAAAAGCACCCGTACCTTCAAACCCATTGCAGAGGCTTTGGTGAGACGTCCCACCCAGTTATTAAATTCGGTCGCAGGTAAGCTCCAAGGCAGATGAGGAGAAGCAATGGCTTCGTCCAGCAAACCCGTAATAAAGTCTACCGTCTCCTGCAACGTGGCGCGCTTGGGTAGATTGGTGTCTTCGGGCGAAATAGAATGCCTGACGATAGGAAGCGCACCGTAGTGACGAAGCATCTCGGTATAATGTACCGCGACGATTATCCTCGCTTCCGCCTTCATACGTTCTTTCTGCTCCTGCGACATATCAGGCACTCTGTCTACGTTTTCTATAAACAGCCATGCATGACGTATTCCTTTCCATGCACTACGATCTTTGAAACGATACTTGGTGGCTCCGCTCGCACCGGTCTTATCTTCATTCCCGGCATTGTAGGAACCGCTGTAATAAAGTTCTTCAGGACCTCCGTAACCGACATAAGAATGACTCAAATCGGTCAGGTTCTCAATATTGCCCACCCACATGGCGGTCGAATTGTTCCATCCCGTCCAATGTCCGTATGGTAATGTGGAATAACCATACCAAAGTACCCGCTGCGCATATTCCGCCGCGGAGAATATAGTATCTATCGTCACATCTCCGCTGGGAGGTTTCTGCAGAAACTTGTCGCCCAGGGCAAGATCTTCGCAGGACATCCACAAAGAGGTCAGCGGAAACAAGCATATATAAATCAGTCTTTTCATTCGTTTCATAGTCTTTTACTTTTCTTTGGTTAGAAACCTAATTTTACGCCGAAGTTCACCACCATTACCACAGGATACATCGAACGGTTGTTCGGGTTGGATTCGGGGTCTACGATTTTCAGTTTATCGAAGGTCAGCAAGTTATATCCGGTAGCATACACGCGCAAGCGTCTGACGTGCAGCTTTTCAAGGACACTCTTAGGCAGCGAATAGCCAATTTCGATATTTTTGAGTCGCAAGTAGGAAGCATCGCGCAACCATAAATCCGAATTCAGGTAATTATTCGTTTTGTTAGCAAAAGAGATAGCAGGCGCGGTAGCGGAGTTACCCCGTTCAGGAGTCCAGGCATCGGTCACCATATATTTCATCAGTGAGCGGGCATTGGTGGCTCCAAACGGTTCGCGGAAGATATCGTCCAGCATACGCGAGGTCTTGGTGGCTCCTGCCCATGTCATACTGAAGTCAAAGCCTTTGTATGAGAATCCCAAGTTCAATCCCCCCGTCAGGAGCGGATATGTGGGATGTCCTATCGCGCATACATCCCGATTGTCTATTTTGTGGTCTCCATTGAGGTCGTGATACTTGACATCGCCGGCTTTGGGCATGAATCCGGTTCCATGGTCGGGGATGCCCCCTTCCTTTCCTTTCAGTTGCTCGTAATCGGCAACTTCTTTTTCTGTAAAGAAACCGTTGTATTTATACCCGAAATTCTGTCCGACGGAATGCCCTGTACGCTGCATGTAGGGATGTGGATACTGAATTTCATCCATGAACACAATCTTGTTTTTGGCATACGAAAGATTGACTCCTACGTGATACCTGAAATCATTGACCTTGTCTGCCCACTTCAGGTTTAGTTCAAATCCCTTATTGTCTACCTTGCCGATATTTGCCGTAGGTAACGTAACAGCCAGATAACCGGGCACAACGGAACGTGTGGTCAATATATCCTTACGATGTTCTATGAAATAGTCCAGATTGAGGTTTAGCTTACTTTTGAAGAAGTAAACATCTATTCCGTAGTTCTGCTTGGCAGCAGTCTCCCAAGTAACTTTCGGGTTTCCTTTCTTGGACTCGGTGGCTCCGGGGAATGAACTTCCGACTCCCGAACCGAAGAAGTACTTACCGCTGGTAGCCTGATAGGAGTCGGGCAGATAGAGAAAGCGGTCGTTGGCAGAGGTACGGTCGTTACCTACGATACCATAGGAAGCGCGTATCTTAAGATAATCTACCACGGGCTTGAGCGAACTCATGAATTTTTCTTCCGAAAGAATCCAACCTGCGGAGAAAGCGGGAAACAATCCGAAACGATGCCCTTCGGCAAAGTTCTCGGAACCGTTGTAACCCAAATTAGCGTCTATCATATAGCGGGTATTGAAGTCGTAAGTGACACGTCCTACCAGTCCTACATAGCTTCGGGGAATCCCTTTGAATATATCTAACCCTTCCGGATAGTATTTCATGGACTGATTGTACATGGCAAGCGCCGACACATGGTGTTTGCCGAAGTCGCGCTTATAGTTGAACGCGGTTTCCAGATACCAATCGCGAGAGAAGATTTTGTTATCTTGGAAACTGAGCATTGTTTTATCTCCTATCTTCCGTAGGTGAATCTGCCCATCGTCCTGCAGCACAGCCTCGTAGTGAGGATACGAACCCGAACGGATTTTCACGTAAGTGGCTCCACTGTTGTACGCCCCTTTGAGGTGAAACTTCAATCCCTTGGTAAGGAAGTCCAGTTTCTGCTCCAGCAGGAAATCGAAATTCAGTATATTTCCTGCCGATGTGCTATATCCTCTACCGTAATAAGGAAACAGGGCATCGCGCACATCGCCCGGAAGTTTGGCAATCTTCTTACTATCCGTCACAATCCACTTTCCGTCCTTGATACCCGAACCGGCAAAGGGAGGCGCCCAGTAGATGTCGCGAAACAGATAGCCTATGTCGTTTGAACTCTCGTAGTTCGGCGTACGCTTATCATTGATTCGTCCTCCGAGATTCATTTTCATCTGTGTAGTTTTCGTAAGATTGATGTCCAAATTGACGCGGTAGTTATAACGGTTATAGCGGAAGTTGCTGTTGTACTCATCTTCCAGCGCACGGAACAATCCATCTTGAGTGAATACACCCAATGACGCGAAATAGCGAACTCGCTCCGTTCCTCCCGAAACCGTCATATTATGCTGAGTTTGCAAAGCCGCTTTCTTTATCAGCATATCCGCCCAATCCACATCAGGATAAGCCTGAGGAGAACTACCCGTTTTGAACGCTTCTATGGCTTTCGCATCGAAAGCCCAATCTGCCTCAGGTACTCCGTCATGCTTCTGCGCATTGACATACGTTTGCGCATATTCATAACTGTTGGCAAATTCAGGCATGCGGGTAGGCATCTGAATGGCATAGGAAGTGGAAAAGTCTATTTGCGCCTTTCCCTCCTTGCCTCGTTTGGTGGTAACTATAATCACCCCGTTTGCACCGCGTACACCGAAAACGGCGGTTGCCGATGCATCTTTCAACACGGTAATGTCTTCAATCTCATTGGGGTCGAGTTGGAAAAAAGAACGCTCCACACCATCCACCAACATCAACGGGCGGGAGAGACTTTCACTCAACGACCCTACACCGCGCACGTAAACAGACGGGTCGTCGGCGCCGGGCTGTCCCGTCGTCTGAACGGTGGATAGCCCGGTCACCTTGCCAGTCATGGCATTAGCCAGACTCGAAGCGGGAGTTTTCAACAACTCATCGGAATTCACCGATGACATCGAACCTGTTACCGTTACTTTCTTGGTTGTTCCGTAAGCAATCACTTGCACCTCTTGCAGTTGTTGCACGCTCTCGGTCAGGCTTATCTGCAATGTCTTTTCGCCATTGTAACGAATAATTTTATCTTCATAACCTACATATGAAATCACCAGCGTAGCACCTATAGGTATTTTCAGGGTAAATCGTCCCTCCACATCGGTAATCACTCCGAGCGAAGTTTCTTTTATTAGTATGCTGGCACCGATAACCGGTCCGAAATCATCGGAAACAACTCCCGATACTTCAATCATTTTCTGTTGCGTCACTTCATGAGGGGCGTATTCGTATACTCTCTCAAAGCCCGGAGCGGCATACGACACCAATTGTCCGGAGATGACGAAAGTACTCAACAGGCATACCTTATGAAGTTTTCTCATAGGGGTAAGTAGTTTTCTCATTCTTGTTTCAATTTTAGGTAATAACAAAAGTCACGTTTCGAATTTGTCATGAGTCCATTTCCATCTTTCCCTTCTACCGGTTATGCCTTGTAGAAAGAATTGTGTAAGGAGAGACGTTTGGTTCCCGTTTCGCATGATAAATAAACCCTGAACGGATTTATAGAAAAACAAGGGTAACGACCCGAAAACAGTACGGTCGGAGGAAAAAAGAACAGACCCGGAACAAAGCGCATGGTCATAACGGATTGTTCTCTGCAAAACAGGGAATTAAGTATCTTCTCATAGTCTTTCCAAGATTTATAAAGTTAGTATTTGGTGAATAAAGTGCACTAAAGATAGAGACATATCGTGCCTGTATAGGTGCTAAATTTTCCGTCACATAGTCACCTTTTGTCCAAACATGGAAAATTAACAAAAAGAAAAGGATGGACGTAAAAAAGACATTGCAGTTCACCAACCCGGACAGCGATTTCCGAAGGTGTACAAGAATTCGCGGTTACAGCTTCAACCGAGCACAATATCTTGCGATACAGATACAATCAGGAACACTCTCTTTAGGGTTCTCGAACGGCACCCGTGCGGTTCCCGAACCGTGCCTGTGTCGTTCCCGGAGGCAAACAAAGGATATTTCCGAACCGTAGCGATATAGTTGAAGTACGCCCATAGAGGGCGTATTATCGGATATCTTATTCGGAGTTTATGCAGGAAGAAGGCAAAAATCGGTCAGAAATATCTTGCAACGGCATGTATACGGCAAGTGCACCCGAAAACATCCATCTCCGGCAAACCGTATTGCACTTTCAGTCCGAACACGTATACAGCTATTTACCGGATATAAAGAAGCTGCGACAAACACTGTGTCCGGAATTACGGCATCGCAACGACGAGGGGGCTGTGCCTGCAAATATTTCAAGCACAATGTATCCGTTTGTTTTTACGGAGGATTCTATCCATTGGACAATAGGAACTTATCCCTGTATTCGGTGGGAGTCATTCCCATCTTCTGCTTGAAACATTTACTAAAATAGCGCGGATCATTTATACCTACCATATAAGCTATCTGCGTCATGGTAAACTCTCCGGTTTCAATCAATTGAACTGCCCGCTTCATCCGCATTTCTTTGATAAATTCAATTGGAGCAAGCCCGGTCAGCGTTTTCAGTTTCTTGAAGAATACGGAACGGCTGACCGCCAATTCCTGCACCAAATCATCCACAAGAAGTTCCCCATTGTCCATATTCTTTTCCATGAGTTCCACCAACCGGTCCATGAACTTACGGTCATTCGGAACCATAGCAGACATTTTCATATCCGCCGTTTGCACCGCCTCTTCCCCTTGTTCTTCATCACTTACGCTACTGCCATTCATCAGTTGATCCCGGAATACGCTTTGAAGCTGCTGCCGCTGGGCGAGCAGATTTTTGACACGCGCTTTTAGGTAAATAGCGCTGAACGGTTTCGTGATGTAATCGTCCGCACCATATTCCAAGCCTTGCAACTTGCTTTCTATCGAATTCTTGGCAGTGAGCAACACAATGGGGATGTGGCTCGTGGTCATTTCATTACGCAGGTCTTGAGTCAAAGAGATGCCGTCTTTCCCGGGCATCATCACATCACTGATAATAATATCCGGTAAGAAAGTCAGCGCCTTGTTCCATCCCTGCATACCATCGGCAGCCTCCACTATCCGGTATTCCGCAGCGAATATGCGACGCAGGAACGTGCGTAACTCCGCATTGTCTTCAACTATGAGCATGGTTCCTTTGGCTGTCTCCACCACAGATGAAAGAGACTCTTCTTCCGTCGGAAGCATATCCGGTTCTTTCCCTACGGAGGTATCCGATACTTGTTCTATGAGTCCGATACTTGCTGCGGCGTCATCTTGCAGGAACTCAACACTCTCATCATAGTGCTCCCTTCCTTTATGAAAATCAACCTTAAACAAACTCCCGACTCCCAATCTGCTATCAACCGTAATCTGCGCCTTATGCATCTCCACCAACTCTTTTACAAGCGAAAGACCGATACCTGTACTGGAATGACGGAATATATTCCTATCTACCAAATTCTCGAAACGCACGAACAAAGACTTCTGCGCATTCTCGGCAATACCGATACCCTGATCTTCCACTGCAACGGAAATCCGGTTTTCATCCTCACGTACGAACACTGATATCATCTTACCATCCGGCGTGTATTTAAAAGCATTGGACAGCAGATTGAAAAGTATTTTCTCATACTTGTCCGCATCTATCCAAAGATAAAGTTCCTCCTTTTCAGTTTCGAAAAGGAAATCGATTCGATGCTCCTCAGCTGCTGCGTCAAAATTCTCCATGATACGTCTGGTGAGCGCCACCACATTTATACGCTGCACTTGCATCTTCATTTTCCGGTTCTGAATCTTCCTGAAATCCAGAATCTGATTGATGAGCCTCAACATCCTGTTCGTATTGCTCTCCACTACCTTCAATTGTTCTCTGGCCTCCGCGGGCAACGATGTTTTTTCCAACAAATATTCCACCGGTCCGGAAATCAATGTCAAAGGCGTACGAAGCTCATGAGATATATCGGTGAAGAAGCGTAACTTCATATCCGTCATCTGCTGTTCCACAGACACTTCGTGTTTGAGACGATAGATGGTAAACAGAATATATACCGCCGTAACAATAAAGAGCACAATGAACAACAGATACAGAAAATAAGCGAACGGAGTTTCCCAAAAAGAAGGGAGTATCTCAATTTCCATTGTCCGTATGGTATCATTCCACACACCGTCTGCATTCGTAGAGCGGACCTTGAATACATAATTTCCTTTGGGCAGGTTCGTATACGTGGCGGTACGCTGTTTACCCACATAGTTCCACGTTTTCTCAAACCCTTCCAAAATGTAGGCATACTGAATTTCGGATGAGGCGGAATAATCGAGTGCGGCAAACTGAATGGTAAAAATATTCTCCTTATGAGACAATGAGAGTTTCCCCGTATCATCCAGTCCCTGTTTCAGTATACTTTTCTCACCGGGGATTACTTCCTGATTGGCAATCAACAGTTTGGAGAATACGATAGGAGGTACGTAAGCGCTTTTACCGATGGAATCGGGATTGAACATGAAAACTCCTGAACTCGCCCCGAACACCATCATTCCGGTAGCAAGATAACCAGACGCAGCTTCGCTGAAACGTACCCTGAAACTGATTCCTTTGTCGTCGTAATTCTCAAATGTCTCTTGCGAAGGAATAAACTTGCTTACCCCGTTTTCTGTACTCATCCACAGATTGCCGTGTTTGTCTTCCCGTATCGAAAGTAAAATATCCGAAGCCAAGCCGTCGCGCGTCGTATAAGATTTGAATGTGGCATGTCTGTCCTTATCCAACGAGACCAACTTGTTCAATCCTCCACCAAAAGTGGCAAAATAGAGTTCCTTTCTGCAAGTAGAGATAATCCAGTGTATATCATTATTGTTCAGGCTTTCTTCATTGTCTGGAATGCGGACAAACTGATAAAACTTTATATCTTCCGGCTTCTCAAAATCTTCATCTATCATCAGCGCTCCCACCGTAGTACCTATCCAGATATGTCCCTGATGATCTCCCGTAATGAAGCGGGATTTATAGCACTCGTCAATAGGATAGTCTCTCAGATGATTTCGATGATTGATAAAAATCTCTCGTCCCTGCACATCATGCGCCAGATAGTTGACCCCTCCGGCAAATGTGGCTATCCAGATGCGTCCTTTCCTGTCCTCATAAACGCAGTACACATTATCATCGCTCAATGTATAAATATCATCTTTCCGGTGTGTGTAGCGTGTCAGCTTATAAGTATACGGTTGCGAGAGGGGTTCGGCTTTTACCAACCCGTCACCTTTCGTAGCAATCCACAAATTCTTCCGGCTGTCTTCCAATATAAAATAGACATTACCTTGCATAGGTGTCCCCGTTCGAGCTATCTTGCCGCTTTCCGTGAGGAAACCCAACTCCTGTCGGTTTTTGTCATAAACGCGCAGTTTACCGTCTTTCAGGCCCACCCAAAGATTATGATTCATATCTTCATGCAAAGCTCTTACTTCATTACTCAACGATTCGTAAGTATGAGGAACAGGAGTGATAATCTTAAATTGTGAAGGATGAAATGTTACTTTTTCCAAGCCTTTGGAGTGAGTGCACATCCAAAGATTTCCTTGTTTGTCGGAAAAAGCGGAATGAATCTTATTGGAGAACTTCCAGTCCATTCCGGTCAGACTGTTATAAAACGGTTCCAAACTGTTTGTCTCTCTGTTGAAATATGAGAATCCTCCGCCGTAAGGGTGTACCCATACTTTGCCATATATGTCTTCGTGCACATGAAATGCAGGGCGCGAACGGTCGGTACTGGTAGGTTCCACCTTCAGCGTTTCCCGTTTGAGTACACGGGTATGCGGATTGAAATGGAAGATTTTGCCCGGCGTATGCTGTTCAAACCATACTTCGGAATGTTTATCCACATACACGCTGTGTATTGGGTCGGCACCGAATATTGTGGCGGAATAGTGTTTGGTTTCTTCCGTCTGCAGGTCATATACAAAAAATCCATCTTTCTTCGTCACAAAAATCAGTTCATTTTGTCTCACTGACTTTATCGATATGACAGGAGATTCGGATGAAAGGGTAAGCAAACGGAAATCTCCATCTTTTTTCTGATAATACCATATCCTGCCATTATCCGAACCGAAAAAGAGTTTATCGTCCTG
>JBHADT010000033.1:0-10339 GCA_041855205.1 Bacteroides sp. | reverse complement strand
GAATGCGGCCGGCAACTATGACATCCGCCTGAAAGAAGACACCGAGATGCTGCACGAGGTAGTGGTTGTGGGCTATGGCACGCAGAAGAAAGCCAACCTGACAGGCTCTGTAGCATCTATCAACGCAGATGCTTTGGAAAGTCGTGCGGTGGCAAGCGTATCTGCGGCATTGGCCGGCACAATGCCCGGTGTGACAACTATACAGAACTCCGGTGCTCCCGGTGCACAATCGGGTAGCATCACCATTCGCGGAAAGAACTCGATTAATGCCGCCAGTCCGCTGGTGATAGTAGACGGAGTGCCGGGAAGCATGAACAACATCGATCCCAGTGACATTGAATCGGTATCCGTTCTGAAAGATGCTGCCTCATCAGCCATCTACGGTGTGCAGGCTGCCAACGGTGTAATCTTGATTACAACAAAAAAAGGTAAGGTAGGACAAAAAGCCCGAGTGAACTACTCCGGTACGGTATCTTGGGCAAGCCCTACGGCACGTCTTCAGTTCTTGGGAGCGGGTGATTATGCAATGCTCTACAATGAAGCCACGCTGAACGAAAATCCCAATGACCCCGTACCTTTTTCGGAAGAAGATATTCGGAAGTTCCGCGACGGCTCCGACCCCATCGGACACCCCGACACCGACTGGTACAACGAGGTGATGAAAAAAAGCGCACTTGAAACGCAGCACAGCATCTCCGTATCGGGCGGAACGGACAAAACCTCGTATATGGCCTCGTTGGCCTATCTCTATCAAGACGGTTTGTCGCAAGATAAAAACTATGAACGATATAACGGACGTATCAATCTCGACTCACAGATTACCAACTGGTTGGCATGGGGGCTGAATACCTCGGCCTATCGTGGCATTGACAACGATGGATTCGTGACGTTTAACGAACTGATGCACCATGTAATCCGCATACCGCCCACTAATCCTATACGGGACAAAGATGGTAATTTCGTTCATCCCGGAAAAGACAATCCGGTGGCCGAACAAGGTAGAACCGGTATAGACCGCACATTGAACCAGCAACTGAATGCCACCGCATACCTGACGCTTACACCCTTGAAGGGGCTTAGCATCAAGGGCGTCTACTCTCTCAGACACGACTACCGCGACCGTCGCCGCTTTAAGAAAGACTACAGCTATGGCGGCCAGAGTTCAGGCAAGCGCGAAGGTTATCACCATTACTACAATTGGAACTGGTATACCTCTCAACTGCTCGTAAACTACAACAAGAGCTTCGGTAAGCACTCGTTGGGCTTGCTGGGCGGTGTGGAGCAAGTGGAATATACTTACAGATATACGGAAACCAGCCGTACGGGAGGCGGAAACGATGCCTTGCCTGAATCGTTAAACACGCTGGACGCTTCCTCGCAAAAGAATAGCGATGGCGGTAATGAGATTGCCCGTCTGTCATACTTCGGCCGTCTGCAATACGATTACGAGAACAAATACCTGTTTGAAGCCAATATTCGTTCCGATGCCTCGTCACGCTTCCCCAAAGAAAACCGCTGGGGCGTGTTCCCTGCTTTCTCCGCCGGATGGCGTTTGTCGGAAGAAGCCTTCATCAAGAACAACGCGGAGTGGATAAACAACCTGAAGTTGCGTCTTGGTTGGGGTAAGACCGGTAACGAAGAGCTGAAGAACACCGACATCTATCCCTCTGTGGGCACGTATGCCTACAACAAAACCATGTTCAACCATACGCTCTATGCCACTACCTACGAGTCGCGTTACGTCAATCCTAACCTGAAGTGGGCTACCGTGACCAACTACGAGTTGGGTCTGGAAGCCGGATTCCTGAACAACATGCTGGGTTTCGAGCTGTCGCTCTACAAGAAGCGCACCAACGACATGCTGCTCTACCTGCCCATATTGGGGGTGATAGGGATGAATGCCCCCGCACAGAATGCCGGCAGCGTTGAAAACAAGGGGTTCGACTTGAGCATCTTCCACAATAACCAAGTGAACAAGGACTTCAGATACAGCGTAAACTTCAATGTGGCATACGTGAAGAATAAAATTACTGACATGAGTGGCACAGAAGGAGTCGATCCCGACAACGACAAATACTGGCGTCTGGAAGGCCATCCCATCGGTTCGTTCTACGGCTACGTGGCAAACGGATACTTCAACACGGAAGATGATTTGAAGAACTATCCCAAACGCACGGGATCTGAAAAACTTGGCGACATCAAATACAAGGATTTGGATGGCAACAAGAAGATTGATTCGGCCGACCGTCAAGTAATCGGACAGAACTTCCCCAGCTGGACGGCGGGACTTAACCTTGCCGCTACCTACAAGGATTTCGACTTCTCCATGCTGTGGCAGGGAGCGTTCGATGTAGACGCCTACTATACGATGGAAGCCGCCTACTCGTTCTTCAACAGCGGAAAGGTGTTGAAAAGACATTTGGATCGTTGGACGCCCCAAAACCACAATGCTACGTACCCGCGTTTGACTCTCGGCTCGAAGATAAACTACTCCACGTCGTCATTCTGGCTGCAAGACGCATCGTACGTGCGCCTGAAGAACATCTCGTTGGGATATAACCTGCCCAAACGCTTCTTGGACAAGATTGGGTTCGAGCGCGTAAAGCTATATGTGGCCGGTGAGAACCTGCTTACGTTCTCCGGTTTGGAAGGCTTAGATCCCGAATCACCATCAGATACGCGCGGTAATTTCTACTCCAATGTGAAGAAAGTGACCGTCGGACTGAAAATGACATTCTAAATCCTTAAAATCATTCTTGAAATTATGAAAATAAGAAACATATTATATGCAATAGCATTTACGATGCCGGTACTGACGTCCTGCGTCGACTTGGAACGTTATCCATTAGAGGAACTTTCAGACAACAGTTATTGGAAAGCGCCTAAAGATGCTGAAATGGCGGTATCTGACCTCTATAGGTCATTGCCTTACTGGGACGTGGACGACGCCATCAACTCGGATGATGCGGTGCATGGTATTAAATGGGCTGCAGGAAACGTCTCTATAGGTATCTATGACCCGTCGGACTTCAGTTGGTCGGATAACTATGCTGCCATACGTAAGGCCAATACAGTCTTTGCCAAGATAGACAATATAGTCAACTATGACACTGCCGAGAAGAACAAGGTGCTGGGACAAGCCCACTTCTTCAGAGCATTCCAATACTTCACCTTGATACAGCAGTTTGGAGATGTACCCTACACCGACTCGCCGCTTGCTTTAGCCGACCAAGCCGATGTGAAGCGTATGCCTCGTGATGAAGTGTATACCAAGATGATGGCCGACTTCGACAAGGCCATAGAATATCTGCCCAAAAGCTGGCCTGCGGCAGACTACGGCCGCATCACCAAAGGAGCGGCCATGGCCATGAAAGCGAGAGCGGCTCTCTATTACAGCCAATGGAACGTAGCGGCAGAATATGCCAAGAAAGTCATGGATTTGGGCGAATATGCGTTATACGACAAAGAGAATACCGGAAAATATCAGGAACTGTTCTGGGAGAAAGCCGATGGCTGCGAAGAGTTCATTTTGGTAAGACAGTTCAAGGAGTCGGAAAACAGTTGGTATCTGATTGGCTGGGAGGCTTTCCCCACCAAAGGATGGGGTGGCATTAACCCCACGCAGAGTCTTGTGGATGCTTTTGAAGATATAGAAGGAGCGCCGATAGCGGAGTCGAAAATATACAATGAGAAGAAACCTTTTGAAAACAGAGACCCGCGTCTGGAGGTAAACGTGTTGCATGACGGCGAGATGATGTATGGTGTTAACATAAAGGTGGCTCCCCTGAAATCTTCGGGAGTGACGGGTATAGGCCAACACGGCGACGCCACTGCCACGGGATACTATCAGCAGAAGTGGCTTGACCCTTCCATCAACCCTTCTTCGCAAGGATGGGACATGGGTAAGGACGCTGTCGTAATCCGCTATGCTGAGATGTTGCTTACGTATGCCGAAGCACAGAATGAGTTGTCGCCACTCGCCCCTGCAGCTTTCGATGCCGTGAACCAGGTTAGAAAGCGCGTGGGCATGCCGGAGTTGCAGAACACAGACGCAAGTAAACCAACGTATTGCGGCACGCAAGATGCCCTGCGTCAGCGCATCCGCAACGAGTGGCGTGTGGAGTTTGCCCTTGAAGGTGGCAAACGCCAGTGGGACATTCGCCGTTGGGGAATTGCCAAAGACGTATTGAATGCTCCGTTCTTAGGACTAAAATACAAATTGGTAGATTCTCCGAATGCCGTGGATGGAGATGGGGGAAAGATTTGCATCCTTTACGAAGGAGAAAATATCAAACTTACGGGTAGCAAATACGAGGATCACAATTACCTGTATCCCATTCCGCAATCCGAACGTGATTTGAACTCCAACTTGACCCAAAATCCCGGTTATCCGAACTAAGAAAACCGTGAATGTAACAACAGAGGTGTCTGGAAACGCTCCGGACACCTCTATAAATTAATTTTCCGGATGATGAGGTTTTTAAAGTATATCGTATTTGCCGCACTTTTCATAGCTTATTTTTTGTGCTATCAAGGCGCATTGTCGCATGTGATTATCTATCATGAGCAACATCATCTTTTTCTTTTCTCTTCGGCATATTTCCACCGTACCGTTCTGTCGGAGGGTTTCTTGTCGTATGCCACCAATTTCTTCATACAGTTTTTCTTTTATCCCGCATGGGGAAGCACCCTTTTGGCCTTTCTTTTGGCAGGAGTTTACTATCTCACCGACCGTTTGTACCGAATTGTCTTCAAATCTGAAGACCTGATGCAGTTGGCGGTGATTCCTTCGCTTGCCCTCTTCCTTCATACCATGTCTGTAGACCACACTTTGAACATCGTAACAGGAAGTTTCTTCGCCTTATTGCTGGCCAACATGCTGCTATCCGTTGCCGGGCGGTTCGTAAACATTAATCCGGCGATTGTTCGTTTTCTGCCCAAGCGCAAGGTCATACGCATCGGCATTGTGTGCCTCTTTTTGGCGCTTTATACGGCAGGCGGTTACTATTATTTCATAAAACAGTATAATGTGAGCGAACGTATCATGCTTCGTACCGACCAGTTTGCAAAGGCAAAACAATGGGACAAGGTGATGGAGTATACCGAAAACTATCTGCGCAGAGGCAGAAGCAACCAATTAATCTCTTATTACCATAACATGGCCTTATATCACGCCGGACAAATGCCTTACCGATTGTTCGATTATCCGCAGGCCTTGGGAGTAAAAGGCCTGTACTTCCCGTGGAATGCCAACAGCAGGGAGAGTGAATACGGACACGTGCTTTACGAAGAACTGGGCCACCTGAACGAAGCTCACCGATGGGAGTTCGAGGCAATGGTGGTGTGGGGCGAGACTGCTCCGCATCTGCTCAACTTGGCACGCTACAACCTTGCGGTTCAGCGTCCGCAGGTGGCGCAACGTTTCATCAATGTGCTTAAGCAATCCTTGTTTTACAGTGATGCCGCCTGCTCATTGGAGCAGCAATCAAAGAAGGCATCCGATGAATTACCCTACAACGCATTGATCGGAGTGAACGATGTTCCGGCACGCTTCTCGAATGTCGTTAACATAGGTCCGGAACTGAACTATCTGTGTGAGAAAGATACGGCCAACCGGATGGCTTTCGAGTATCTGATGAGTCACTTGCTGTTGAGCAACCATGTAGAAAAATTTGCCAAGTCGCTGAAATACATACGCAACTTCTCTTACCCTGAACTGCCCCGGATTTATGAAGAAGCTCTGTATGTATATGAATTGGGAGTTCCCGAAGAGGAGTTCGCTAAAGTAGGCTTTCGCGTAAGCGAAGAAACAAAGCGTCGATTTGAACGCTACTATCACTTGGCCGAAAAGAATCAGATGAATGAACTGCAACGGGAATTCGGTAATACGTATTGGTTTTACCTGAATTACATCAGTCCCTACGGCAATAAGGTTCTCACAAATTGATAATGCAGTAATACAGGTTTATCCATGAAAAACTTTTTCCTACATATCTATATCATAGGTTCTCTCCTCCTGCTCGGAGGATGCGCATGCCATCATAAGCCCGACGCTTATCGCGAGGCTGCTCCTCAGATATATCCCGACTATACGAATATTGTGTTTCCATGCAATATCGCTCCTCCGAACTTTGTCATAAAAGAAGACGGAACGGCTTATCAGGCGGAAATAGGATACGGTGCGGCCGTTAAGATGATTATAAGCAATGATGAGCCTACCATCAGGATTCCGGCAAAGCAATGGAAACAATTATTGCAAGAAGCCAAAGGGGAGGATATATTTTTCCGTATCAGTGTGCTGCAAGGTGAGAAATGGACGGGCTATGCAGACATCGTTAACCGGATTTCAACTCACCCTATCGACCCCTATCTGGTTTACCGGCTTCTCTACCCCGGCTATGAATTATGGAATGAAATGGGAATTTATCAACGCGACCTGACTTCTCATGAGCAAACTCCCGTTGTGGAGAATCGCGATTTCGGGAGACAATGCGTCAACTGCCACTCTTTCTCTCGGCATTCGCCCGACAACATGATGATGCATATTCGGGGTAAAGACGGAGGAACACTGATTTACAAGAACGGTAAGGTTGAAAAAACAAACCTGAAACCGGAGGGATTCAAGAACGGAGCCACCTATCCCTCGTGGAATCCCGACGGTCGCTATTTGGCTTTTTCCATGAATGAGGTACAACAGTTCTTCCACTCCGCCGGAAAGAAAATGGTAGAAGTCTCCGACTTGGAATCCGATATTGTCATCTATGACACCGAAACGAATCGGATATTCACCGATTCGCTGGTATACACGACAGCGTATATGGAAACATTCCCGACTTGGAGTCCTGATGGGGAGAACCTCTACTTCTGTCGAGCGAAGGCTTATCGGAAAAATACTTCTTTAGACAGCATCCGCTACGACTTGTATCGTATCCGATTTGACAAGAAACAAGAAAGGCTGTATGATTTGGAATGTGTGTATGAAGCTTCTTCGATAGGCAAGTCGGTATCTCATCCGCGTATCTCTCCGAACGGCAAATACCTGATGTTTACTCAATCCGATTACGGCAATTTCTCCATCTGGCATGCGGAAAGCGACTTGTTTTTGTTGGAGCTGGAAACCAAGCAAGTCCGGGCATTGGACGAAGTGAACAGCAACGACGTGGACAGTTATCATACTTGGTCTTCGTCAGGATATTGGTTTGTCTTCAGCAGCAAGCGGTTGGACACACTATGGGCACGCCCTTTCTTCGCGGCTTTCGACCCTGAAACAGGACGGGCAGGTAAACCTTTTCTCCTACCGCAAGAAGATCCTGAATTTTACAACACATGTACCTATACATTCAATGTTCCCGAACTGATTACTGCTCCCATAAAGAATCAGCGGCAATTGTTGGACGGTACGCGAAAGAGAGCGAAAACAGTCAATAACTAACATAACAATTTAATTAACCATGCTTACCTTAAAAAACACCCGATTATTGCTGGCTGTAGCAACCTTGTGCATTTCCTTTTCCGCTTTACGGGCGGAAAACAATCCCAAGCCTTTCACCATTCCCGAACTGAAAGAGTGGAAGGGAGGCAAAGGACATTTTGAGTTGAACGGAGAAACCTCGATACTCTTCGATAGAAAACAGTCTGAAGCCGAGAAAGTGGCGAAGCTGTTTGCCGAGGACTGCCGGCTGATGTTCGGATTCGCCCCGAAGGTGAATGCCGATGGTGGGAAAAAAAGCGGTATACGCTTCAGCCTGTCATCGAAATCCGACTTGGGCGAAGAGGGTTATCGCATACGGATAGGCCAAGGCATAGAAGTGTCGGCTTCGCATGCGAAAGGGCTGTATTGGGCTACTCGCACCCTACTTCAAATAGCCGAACAGGACGAACAGCGCCGGCTGCCTAAAGGTACGATAACGGATTCACCCGATTATCCGGTTCGAGGATTCATGATGGACTGCGGGCGTAAGTTCATACCACTCTCTTACCTCCAAGACTTGGTCAAAGTGATGGCCTATTACAAGATGAATGTGCTGCAAGTGCACCTTAACGACAACGGCTTCAAAGAGTACTTCGACAACGATTGGAACAAGACTTACGCCGCTTTCCGTTTGGAGAGCGACACATATCCCGGTCTGACTTCAAGAGACGGGCACTACAGCAAAGAAGAGTTTATCGCTTTTCAGGAAGAGGCACAGAAACTGGGTGTCGAAATCATACCCGAAATAGATGTGCCGGCACATGCGCTGGCGTTTACTCATTACAAACCGTCCATTGGAAGCAAGGAGTATGGAATGGATCATCTGGATCTGTTCAATCCGGAAACTTATACGTTT
The DNA here is from genome assembly GCA_041855205.1 of Bacteroides sp. Lineage (GTDB taxonomy): Bacteria > Bacteroidota > Bacteroidia > Bacteroidales > Bacteroidaceae > Bacteroides. The sequence goes on along the minus strand of JBHADT010000033.1, from coordinate 2,012 downwards.
GTCGATGCGTTGTTCAAAGAATACTTGGAAGGAGAAAAGCCCGTGTTCAGAGGGTCGCGTGTACACATAGGTACGGACGAGTATTCCAATAAAGACCAACAGGTGGTGGAGAAGTTCAGAGCTTTCACCGACCATTACATAAGGTATGTAGAGAGCTTCGGGAAGCAAGCCGTAGTTTGGGGAGCGCTGACGCATGCCAAAGGCGAAACTTCGGTGAAAGCGGATAACGTCGTCATGAATGCTTGGTACAACGGCTATGCAAATCCGATAGATATGATTGAGCAAGGTTACAAACTGATAAGCGTCCCCGACGGTCTGACATATATTGTACCTGCTGCCGGATACTATTACGATTACCTGAACACAAAGAGTCTGTATGAAAGCTGGACGCCTGCGCAAATTGGCGATGTGAAACTTGAGGAGCGTCATCCGAGTTTGCTTGGCGGCATGTTTGCCGTATGGAACGACCACGTGGGCAACGGCATTTCGGTGAAAGACATTCATCACCGCATGTACCCGGCCTTGCAGACGCTGGCTGTGAAGATGTGGACGGGAGTCGGCACGGCCTGCCCTTACGAGGCTTTCGAGGAAAAGCGAATGGCTTTGAGCGAAGCGCCCGGTGTCAATCAACTGGGACGTATCGGCAAGGGGAAAGGATTGGTGTATGAGCAGACTCTCTTGGCGTCCGGTTCTGTAACTCCTCACCGGGAAATAGGCTATAATTATAAGGTATCTTTCGACGTGGAAGGGCGTAACGAGAGCAAAGGGACAGTACTGTTTCGCTCGCCCAATGCGGAGTTCTACCTCTGCGATCCTATATCGGGGATGATGGGTTTTGCCCGTGACGGTTATCTCAATACCTTCAACTACCGGGTGATGCCGGGTGAAAAGGTATCCATCGCCATTGAGGGAGATAATAAATCGACCCGTCTGTATGTGAACGGTAAATTGCAGGAGGAACTGCATATACGCCGGTTGGACTTCGTGCAGGACGATCCGCAGAAATCGAAGAAGATGTACCATGTGCGCACGCTTGTCTTCCCGTTGGAGCAGGCCGGAACATTCAACAGCATCGTCTGGAATCTGAAAGTGTATAATGAATAGCTGTTCCTACCGACGTTTTTTAACAGACAAACGTAGGGCGTGTGCGTCGTCCGATGTCGCATACGCCCTTTTCTCTTTAGAAAGCACGCCTTGGTCTTTCGCTATGCCCACCGAAAGAGATACTTTTCGTAAAGTTGTCAGTATGAGATTCGTATAAAAGAGTTAATACTATATAAACAAAAACGCCATACGCATAATTTATTGTGTAGATTTATCATCTTTACGTACTATAACCTTATAAGTAAATCTTTAGTAAAAAATATTTATAACTGCTATAAAAAATACCATGATTATCCTTAAAAACATCCGATTGTTGATGGCTGTTGCAGCCTTGCTTTCCTCTGTTTCCTCTGTTTCCTCTGTGCGAGCGGAAGTTAATCCCAAGCCTTTCACCATCCCCGAACTGAAAGGGTGGAAAGGGGCTGAAGGGCACTTCGACTTAAACGCTCAAACCTTGCTTGCTTTCGATGCGAGTAATCCTGATGTGGCCGAAGTGGCGAATATGTTTGCCGATGATTGTAGGCTGATGTTCGGTTTCTCTCCTCGCATACAGCCCGGTGCCAAAACGAAAGGAAGCATCCGTTTCCGCTTGGAGTCCAAACCCGACCAGGGTAGGGAGGGGTATCGTGTCCGCATAGCCGACCGCATCGAAGTGTCCGCTTCAAATGCCACAGGGCTTTATATGGCTACCCGCACCCTGCTTCAAATAGCCGAACAAGACGGACAGCATCGGCTGCCCAAAGGCACCATAACCGACTCACCCGACTACGACGTGCGCGGCTTCATGATAGACTGCGGGCGTAAGTTCATACCGATGGCCTATCTAAAAGACCTCCTCAAAGTGATGGCCTACTACAAGATGAACACTTTGCAGGTGCATCTCAACGATAACGGTTTCAAAGAATACT
>JBHADT010000032.1:0-30756 GCA_041855205.1 Bacteroides sp. | reverse complement strand
GCGGCAAGCAGGCAAAGCAGGGGGATAAACAGTAATCTCTTCATGTCGGTTATATTTTAAGATAGATACACGCAAATATATAAAATTAATTAACCACTTAAAACAAAAGAGTATGAATTTGATTAAAACCAATGAAACAGTGAATCGTAAGTTCGTAGACGGAGAGGCTACGGAAGAGGTGGTAAGCATCGCCTACCACATCACCGAGAGCGGTAACGTGATTGGAAGCGCAAGCGTGGCGAACGGGCATTTTATCGTCAACGCGCAAATACCGGGTACGATGGAGGAAATCAAAGAGAAGATAGAAAGGATGTTCGAGTGATTCAACGCCCGCGCTTTGGAGAGGGCAAAAACGATTGGATATATGGAGAAATACAAAGAGATATTCGTGCTTGTATCGGCTGCCATAGCCGCCTACTTCGACACTACGATTACATTCCTTTACGCCTTGCTGATAGGCTTTGCGTTCAATATCTTCGCCGGGCTTAGGGCGGACGAGGTCAAGTTCGTGATGACCCGATTTCCGTCGTTCGGGCTGATAAACTACAAAGGTCAGAAGCTGGTGGACTCGCTGAAAGAGCTTTGTCTGATAACGTTTATCACCTACATGTTAAAGGCGATAATCGACCTGATGAAGTTCGAGGAGAAGAGCGCATACGTGGTGCAGGTGCTGATAGCGATAGCTATCTATTACTACGTCAAGAACGGACTTAGGAATCTTTCTAAGGCATACCCGAAAGTAAGATGGATAAGGATGCTCTATTATCTCGTCTCGTTCAAGTTCAGGGAGATGATGCCCGGAATAGTGAGTGATGCGATAGATAAGGAAGAGGAAGAAAGAGGAAAGGAAGAAATGAAGTGATAAAACGGGAGTACCCTGTAATACTCCCTTAGCATGAAGCTACGCACACTTCTTGTCTTCCACATCGATTAGAAAGGAAAAGAACTTAGCCCGCTTAGGATAGATTCTTCGACCTTTCCTGATTATGTACCGACAGAATATGCGAACTTTTCCGCCGTCTGTTAAATCATTCTTCATAGAGTATTACACCTCCTTTCCGTTTGCAGACTCGCCAATATGGCGGTCGCTACGTCTTTCGCATCATGGCTATTGAATGCGAAAGAAAAAGCCCAAAGCTAACAGGGCAATGGGCTTTATTCTGTCAAGGGCAACGAGTGGTGATAGCCATTCACCAAGAAGATGTTCAACCCTATAGAATGATTTAACGGGAGCAAATATAGGGCTTTGCCAGTTTAAGAAAGCTTAATCATGTGATTTTAACTGTTTATTTCGAACTTTTTAAGAATACAAAAAGATGAGACCAAGTGAATTTGTGAAGTGGATATACCCGCAAGCCAAGAAGATGGGAGAGATAGACCCTGTATTCGTCACCGCGCAGGCGGCTCTTGAATCAGGCTGGGGAAAGAGTGCCATCGGGAACAACCTCTTCGGAATAACGAGAGGCAGCTCGTGGAAAGGGGCGGTACAGCTGGTTACGACTACCGAATACTTCTCCCGCCCGGAGGTAACGTTCAAAGCACCGGAGAAAGTGTTGCAGGTGGTCAAGATTAGCGAGCATCGCTACAAGTACATCGTAAAGCGTTACTTCCGTGACTATGACAGCGTGGCCGATTGCCTGGCAGACCACTTCATGCTGCTTCAACGCCCGCAGTTCGCCGACGCTTGGTCGTACAGAAAGAATCCGGAGTTGTACGTGCGCAGGCTGGTGGATGGTGTAGGCGGGAAGTATGCCACCGCTCCGCACTATGCCGAAACGATGGATAATATGTTCAGGATGGTGCGTAAAATAGTAAAGGAGCAGGTACTATGAGAAAATTGCCATGGATGTTATCCGCAGTGCTCCTGGTTGCTTGCGTGGCGGTATGGTTCCGACCACGTGAGCCGGAGCTGCGGATAGAGACGAGAGTAAGAACGGAGGTGAGGGTAGACACGCTGCTCATCTCCGCCCCCATGGCCGTATTCTGGCAGTTTACCGCAGACACCATCCATATAGGCGATACGGTCGTGCGGCGTGAGATGGCTGTCTATCAGGACAGCATGTACAAAGCATGGGTGAGCGGCTATCGGCCGAGGTTGGATAGGCTGGAGATATACCCGCGGACGATAACGCATACAGTGACGAATGACATATACCATCCGGCCAAGAAAAAGCGTTGGGGTATCGGCTTACAGGCGGGGTACGGTTATCCTACGGGGGCTTATGTTGGGATAGGTGTGAGCTATAATTTATTTCAGTGGTAATATTTGTTTGAGTTATATTTTTCATTTCTTTTTTATTCCTACTTTTACGGCAATTTTATAATCTAAGAATGCCGAAAATAAGAATTGGAACAAGCATAGGAAGTAATTACGATGGGTATGAACAGTTAGTTTTATTATACCATCAGATGAGAAAATATAGTGATACTACTATTGACCTGGATTTTTCATCAAATCGTTGGTTTGAGGCTAATCTATGCGCAGTAATAGGGGCTATCGCTTTACTCATGGAGAAGCATAAGGTTAGAATACAATATTCCGGCATGTCCAATTCTTTAATAGATATATTAAGGAGGAATGGATTTATAGGTAATAATTATTCAACCTCGTCAAATGGCAATGGAACGGTTGTCAGTTTCCAAAGATTCATGCATAATCAAGACGGTGCTTTCAATGGCTATATCAAGAGAGAGCTCCTTTCAAAACCAGATTTTCCAAAGCATAGCGTATTGCTTGGGAAAAGAATAACTGAGAGTATTTTTGAAATATTTGAGAATGCAAGAACGCATGGGAAATGTGAGTTTATCCATACCTGTGGACAATATTATCCAAGAAAAAGACCAGCACGATTGGATATTACGATTGTAGATGTAGGACAAACGATTCACAAGAATGTTAATGACTTCCTTTCATCTTCAGAAAAATATGACGCTTGTTTAGCTATAGATTGGGCTATCAAATATGGGAATACGACCAAAATAGGGAGAACCGGAGGATTAGGATTAAGCCTAATCCTTGATTTTATAAAGCTAAATAATGGAGTAATGCAAATAATTTCATCTAATGGATATTGGGAGTATCGTGGAAACCAAGTACATACGAAAGTACTAAAGAATGATTTTCCAGGGACTATTGTTAATATTGAATTTAATTTTGATGATAGTTGCTTCTATCAATTAAAAAGTGAGGTAAATTTGACTATGAATGATATTTTTTAGTATTTTTGTACTATGAATATGAAAAAAGAAAATGCTATATTAAAAGTTAATGAATATACTACATTAGATATTGCAGTATCTTCTGATGAAGGGGATAAGATTAATCAGCATATTCATTTGTTGTTGGAGCGTTATCAGAAAGTAACTATTGATTTTTCAGGTATAATATTGTTAACTTCTGCTTTTTTGAACGCTGCTATAGGGCAATTATACAATGATTTCAGTTCAGAAGAGTTGTCATCTCGTTTAGTATTATCTAATGTAAACAAAGATGATTTGCCGTTATTCAAGAAAGTAACAGATAGAGCAAAGGAGTATTTCAAAGATCAACACGAATTTTCTAAGACCGCAAAAGAAGTTTTAGATGGAGAGTAATTATACTGATATTAGGAATTATTCTCCCAAGAGAATGGATAATTTCTTTTTTGACAATAATATTTGGATTTTTTTGTTCTGCCCAATAGGGAATCACGATAAGAATAAACAAAAAACATATTCTTCTTTTTTACAATCTGTTCGTCAGGTAAATGCTACCATATGGATAAATAGCTTGATTCTTTCTGAGTTTGCAAATGTCTGCATTAAATTGGATTATAAACTATGGAAGAATGAGGAAAAGAAGCCCTTGATAGGAGCTTATTTGGACTACAAACAGGCATATAGGAAGACCAAACGGTATAAAGATACGGTTGCGAGTATTTGTGCCGCAATAAATCAAATATTAACCTTGTGTGAAAAATGCACCGACAATTTCAACGCATTAAATGTTCAATCTATTCTGTCCAATTTTACAGAGATAGATTTTAATGATAGTTATTACATGGAGCTCTGCAAAAAGTCTTCTTTCAAGTTCGTAACAGACGATAGAGATTTTATGAGTACTTCAAATAAGGATGTGGTGATATTAGGTAATTTCCCCAAATAAGATGTCTATCTTTCCCAGTTTTGTAAAGAAATATTGCTAATATTCAAAAACGCATCAATTACCGCTCTATTAGCTTCATCTACCTTTCTCATATCGAAGTTGATATAGATGGATGTAACAGCCATCCCTATCTCATGTCCGAGTGCGGCGGCAATCGTTTCTTTCGGAATATCAAGAGATGCCGCTATTGTCGCCCATGTGTGGCGTGCCCAGTAGCTCGAGATGTCGGGGAATAGAGGTGTAATATGCTTCTTTCCACCAAGCCCGGTGCGGTTGCATTCGCCGATTTGTTTAAGGCCTATTCCCATCCGATGGAGAAAGTCCTTGTAGTTACCGTATTCGTCCAATACGTTAAGCAGGTACTTCTTGCCTTTGTACTTCTCGATAATCTCCATTGCTTCCGGTTCTACCTTGATAGAGTACAATTTCCCCGTCTTGGCCCGCTTGTACTCCAACCGTCCATTTACCAATTCTTTTGCGTTGAATAAGTCCACGGCGTTAACTCCTATAAGGTAGAACATCAGCATAAACATATCCCTGTATCTTTCTTGATATGGCTCACATGGATAATCCCGCAATGTCCGAAGTTGCTCTATCGTTAGCGAACGTTTGCGTGTCTCCTCTTTCTTTATCTTGAATTTACGGAATGGGTATAGCGTGGTTATCTCCTCATCAATGGCATAGTTGAACACCGCCCGGATGTTGCGCAGGTGAATGGCGTATGCGTTCGTTTTCATTCCACTATCTATCATCCACTTTTCAAAACGGGACAGCCAGTTTCTGTCTATTGTCTCAAACGTGCACCCTTTGTCAAAGGCGAATATCTTATTTCTTGTTCCCTCATATACGGAGCGAGTACCTGCATTGCTTTTCAGTTCCAAAAAACTATCAAGATAGGATATAAAATTATTAGATGGTGCTTGCTTATTGGAGATGCCTTTGTTTATCAGCGCCCTAAGCTCTTTGTCCGAAATAAATCTCCTTTCCTCCGAAACATCCAATAAAACCCTCTCCGCTTTATCATACATACTCCGCAGAACAAGGTTTTTCCGGGCATAGTTGGATTCGTTCTTTTTGAACTGTCCGTCATCCCAATTTTCAGGCAGTGCGGAGTATGATGTAGCTATTCTTATTTTATCTTTATTGCGGATTTCTATCACGATGGGATATGTTCCGTCTTTCTTCTTCCGGCGTAAGTCCAATGTTATTTTAATTTTATTGCCCATGTTTCGACCTTAAATTTGACCCATTTTGATGTACTTTAATGTCCCTAAATGTACTTTATTTCTATTTGACACGCAATAATTAGGCAATAAAAAAGGTAGTTACTTATTTGTAACTACCTGATTTTCAGAGAGAGCGGAAGACGGGACTCAAACCCGCGACCCTCAGCTTGGAAGGCTAATGCTCTATCAACTGAGCTACTTCCGCATTATGTTTTGTGGGCAAAGATGGATTCGAACCACCGAAGGCGTAAGCCAGCAGATTTACAGTCTGCCCCATTTGGCCACTCTGGTATTTGCCCCCTTTGCGTTTGATGACTTAGCTTAGTGTGCTTTGTTTCTCAATTGCGCTGCAAAGATACGACTATTTTTGAATACTCCAAGCAAAATCAATCATTTTTATTGCAGTAATTGCGCATTCGTCGCCTTTATTACCCAATTTGCCACCTGCACGGCTCTCTGCCTGTTCCATATTGTCGGTGGTGATAAGACCATAGATAACAGGAATGTTTCCTGTCGTGTTTAGCTGAGTCAGTCCTTGAGTGGCTCCCATGCATACATAGTCGAAATGAGGAGTATCTCCCCGGACCACACATCCTATAGCTATTACGGCGTCTACCTCTTTATGTTCGATAAATTGGGCTGCTCCAAAAGTGAGCTCGAAGCTTCCCGGAACACTCTTGACCAAAATGTTCTCATCTTTGGCTCCATGTTTTTTCAACGTATTCAATGCTCCTTTCAGTAATTTACCGGTTATATGGAAATTCCATTCGGAGACTACGATACCGAACTTCATCTGTTCAGCATTCGGAACAGAGTCGAAATCGTATTCGGAAAGATTGTGATGAGCGGTTGCCATTGTATCCTTTTTGTTATAAGTAAAATGTATGAAAAACGGATTATACGAATCTTACTTGAATAGGTTCTTCCCCTCTCTTGTTTAGTATTCGTATAACCCGTTTTTTAGAACTCTTTAGTTGTGTAAGTCCGATGATTGTTCCATCTGAGATATGATGAATTTTGGACTTTTGATATATATCTTTTATTGGGCAGGAGCTCCTTATAGAAAGAAAAGCGTGGGAAAGGCTGTTTATTTTCCTTCCAAAGCTTTTGCCCTTTCGATATATTTGTCGATGTCCATTGCCTGATAAGAGTGGAAATACTTGTCTTTGATTTGGGTATAGGCTTTTACCGCATCATTGTATTTACCTTGTTTCACGAAGATCTCTCCGGCTTGCAACAAATAGATGGGACTTAATGAATTACTTTCGGCTTCTTCGGCAGCCTTTACCAGCATGGGAGCCGCTTTATCTAACTGTCCTAACTGTGCATAGCAGTTTCCGATAGTCGCTTTCAGGGCGGGAGCTACCAATTGGTCTTTACCGCTGAAATTGTCAAGAGCGTTGATTGCTTCTTCGTATTTTCCTAACTGTGCATAACAGAGTCCGATGTAAGCTTGGGCTATGTCGGATGCCTGGGTGCCGCTGTACTCTTCCGCTACTTTAATAAAACCGTTGAACCCGATGCTGTCACCGTTCAGTGCCTGTTCGTATGCATCCGCTTCAAAATATTCCTGACCTTTGAATAGAGCAGCTTGTGCTTTTGCTTCACGAGGTTCTGCATACAGATTCTTGTACATCACTACACCTGCCACAAGAATTATGATAGCGGATACGACACCTATAATAGCCTTTTTGTTCTTAATGAAAAAAGCTTCCGATTGTGTCAATGCTTCTTCTACGTTCAGCGTTTCGTTTGTTTTTTTTTGTTCTGCCATTTTTGTATGTATTCTTTTGTTATGATTCTGAATGCCGCGAATAAATGTTACACTTTGTTTCTTTTTGTTCAAAGGGCATGCCGATGTGTTTCTCTTGCCAGAATGAAAACCGCATACGACCGTTCATTTGCTTTGTATGAAAAAGGAATAGAGCGTTTTATGTATTCGACCCGCAAAAATAAGTCTTTTATGAGTATCAAGAAAATTTAAAAGCATCTTTTTTGGCGTTCCGCAGGAAAACTTCTTACTTTTGTGATAAAGATATAGAGTGCTTTTATGATATTGAAACGTATATCGATACTTAATTATAAGAATCTGGAGGAAGTGGAAATTGCTTTTTCACCCAAGCTAAATTGTTTTTTCGGACTAAATGGTATGGGCAAGACTAATCTGCTCGATGCAATATACTTTTTGTCGTTCTGTAAAAGTTCGGTTAATCCTGTGGATTCGCATAATATACTGCATGGGCGAGATTTTTTTGTTATTCAAGGGTTTTATGAGAGAGCCGATGGTACATCCGAAGAAATTTACTGTGGGATGAAACGCAGGCAAAAGAAACTGTTCAAAAGGAATAAGAAAGAATATACACGTTTGTCGGAGCATATCGGTTTTATTCCTTTAGTGATGGTTTCACCTGCCGACGCCGAATTGATTGCGGGTGGGAGTGAGGAGCGAAGACGCTTTATGGATGTGGTGATTTCACAGTATGACAAAGCATATCTGGAGGCGTTGATTCGTTATAATAAAGCATTACAGCAACGTAACACCTTGCTTAAGAGCGAACATCCGGTGGAGGATGAACTGTTTCTTATATGGGAAGAGGTAATGGCAGAATCCGGTGAAGTCGTTTTCAGGAAGAGAGAGGCTTTCATTCGTGAATTTATATCGATTTTCCAATCTTTCTATTCGTTTATTTCGCAGGATATGGAGCATGTGGGATTAGCATATGAATCGCATGCAGGCGAATCTTCTCTATTGGAAGTCTTGCAGGAAAGTCGGGCGAGGGATAGGATAATGGGATATTCTTTGAAAGGGATTCATAAAGATGAATTGAATATGCTGCTGGGAGATTTCCCTATAAAAAGAGAAGGTTCTCAGGGACAAAATAAAACTTATCTCGTGGCATTGAAGTTGGCGCAGTTTGATTTCCTTAAGCGAATGGGGATGGCTACTCCTATATTGTTGTTGGATGATATGTTTGATAAACTGGATGCTTCTCGTGTGGAGCAGATTGTCAAGCTGGTCGCAGGAGATAATTTTGGACAGATTTTTATCACGGATACCAACCGGGAGCATTTGGATAGCATACTTCATAAAGTGAAAAGCGAACATAAAGTATTCGGAGTTGAGAATGGAAATATTACCGAACGGGAAGAGGCAAAAGAATGAAACGAAATGAAGCGGAGCCTATCGGCAAATTGATACGTAATTTTCTCAGGCAAGAAAGTCTGGATACGCCATTGAATGAACAGCGTCTCATCAACTCATGGGAAGAGGTGATGGGGAGTACCATCGCTTCTTATACCAAAGGGCTATATATACGTAATCAGGTTTTGTATGTGCATCTTACCTCGGCACCACTCAGAGAGGAACTGATGATGGGGCGTGAGGTACTGGTGCGAAGTTTAAATAAACACGTAGGTGCATCCGTAATTAATCACATCGTTTTTCGTTGATTCCGGTAATCACCAGATCCATACGAATGTCCCATTCATTGGTCGGGACTTCTTCTATCAATTGAAAGGGGAAGCATATCCCTATTTTAAAAGCAGGCAGATGAGACAATAGCCGATCGTAATAGCCTTTGCCCCGTCCCAGTCTGTTTCCCCGCTTATCAAATGCCATACCCGGAATAACGGCGCAATCAATAGCGGAATAATCGGTAAACACTTCTCCGATAGGTTCTTGAACTCCGAAACTACCGGTTTGCAAGTGATGTATATCTTTATATAGGCACAATTCTAAGTTTTCACCTCTTATCACGGGAAGAAGTATGTGTTTCGACGGACTCCATTTGCGGATGAACTCATGCGTATCTACTTCATCATCGAGCGAGTGGTAGAGAACAACAATAGTTGCTTCTCTAAAAGCCGGAAGATTCTCTAAAGTACTCAAGGCATTGATAGACAGTATATCGCGAGTCTCTGGCAATAACTGTCGTTTCTGTAACCTGATTAATCTTCGTAACTCATTCTTTGATGTTTTCAGCTGTATCATCTGTTGTCATGTTAAGAGAAACCGGAGCTTTAGGGAAAGTTTCTTCTCGTTCCAGAATTTCCAAAGCCTTCAGTACGGTAGGGTCTGTGCGATTGATATATTTGATATGCGCTTCTCTTCCCAACATGTTATAAATTATATTTCCATATAGATTTTGCTCTAACAGTCTCATCGATTTTTGGATAAGAATATTGCGCCTTTTTATTCCTTTACTTTCAGCAAAGCGGATAAATTGTTCGATGAGACCTTGGGAGCGCAGATGTTTCAATAAGGTCTCTTCATCGGTAAACTCATTTAGCTTGGTCCGCCTTTGGTCTGTATAGCGAAAGCTGAATTGTAAAGTCAATCCTTTGTTCAATACCTCAATCAGATAGGATGAAATGCCCGTCGTGTCTTGTGGCACGAAGATATCGGGCATTATTCCTCCACCTCCATAGACGGAACGTCCCAGGCGGGTAGAGTAGCGTAAGTTCTCATCGAGTTTTATGCTGTCTTTTGAGAAAAACTCTCCATGTTCGTAGCGGGTTATTTTATCCATCTCATATTTAGAGTCTTTACCGTTTTCGTACGGACGTTGGATGCAGCGTCCTGTGGGGGTGTAATAGCGTGCGACAGTCAGGCGGATAGCTGAGCCGTCACTGAAATCTATAGGTTGCTGTACCAGTCCCTTGCCGAAGGAACGACGGCCGACAATGGTTCCCCGGTCATTGTCTTGGATGGCTCCCGCAAAAATCTCGCTAGCTGATGCCGAACCCTCATTTACCAATACCACCAGCGGTGTGTTCTGACAACTTCCGGTACCATTAGCGTAATCTTCTGTGCGAGGGTACTTACGTCCCTGTGCATAGACGATGAGTTGCCCTTCAGGTAAAAACTCATTGACCATGCGTACGGCAGCTTCCATATATCCGCCGGTGTTGTCTCGCAAGTCTATGATCAGTCCGCGGCATTTTTGGTGATTGAGTTGGGCGATTGCGTTGAGCAATTCGATGTGAGTGGTTCGTCCGAATTTACTTACTTGAATATATCCAAAGTCGCTATTCAACATATAAGCGGCATCGATGGTGTTTTGAGGAATGTCTCCACGGGTGATGAGAAAATACAGTAGTTTATCTTCCGTAGCACGTTTAATGCCGAGTTTAACTTGGGTGTCCTTAGGCCCTTTCAGTGTACGCATGGCTTTTTCGTTGGTTAATCCTTTACCTACGAAAAGACTGTCGTCTACTTCGACAATACGGTCGCCCGGCATCAATCCTACTTTCTCGGACGGACCTCCCTGGATAACACTATTTACATGGATTGTATCTTCTTGAATAGTAAACTGTATGCCGATTCCGCTGAAACTTCCTTCCAGTTCCGAATTGACGGCTTCGAGATTTTGTGCGGGGATATAGGTGGAGTGCGGATCCAATTCGGATAATATCTGGGGCATTGCCTCTTCCAGTAAATCCTTCATGTTGACGGTATCTACGTATTGGTCTTCGATGATTCGTAACAGCGCATTCAGTTTGTTTGAGGAGCCATTGATGATGCCTAATGTGTTTCCTGCAAAATGGCGTGCGTAGAATGTTCCGATTACTATACCTGCCACTACGCTTACAGCGATGATAAGCGGGGTAAAACGGGAAGATTTTCGAGACTTCATGAGTTCTTCTTTCATTTATTGTTTTCGATATATACAACTTCAATACCGGCGCGTTTCAAGAGTTCGATACCATCTTCCAAACGATATTTTTCTCCGTATACAACGCGCTTTATTCCTGCTTGAATAATAAGCTTTGAACATTCGATACATGGTGAGGCAGTTACGTACATGGTGGCTCCATCGCTGCTGTTGTTTGAGCGCGCAATTTTGGTTATGGCGTTCGCTTCTGCATGTAGTACATATGGTTTTGTTTGGTTCTGCTCGTCTTCACATACATTCTCGAAGCCGGCAGGTGTACCGTTGTAACCGTCCGAAATAATCATCTTCTCTTTAACAATGAGTGCCCCCACTTGCCTGCGTTTACAGTACGAATTCTCTGCCCATATACTTGCCATTCGCATGTAACGTTTATCGAGAAGGGTTTGTTTTTCTTGAATTGAGCTATCCATGTTAGATAGAGAATTTTTATTGTGGTTTGAATGCAAGGAAGAAAGATTGCTGTCCTTCTTCGTAGTATATATATAGGTTCTCCGTGTCGCCGGTGTAGCTTTGAGCATTTCTTAAACCGTTAATGAAAGCTCTTCCCAAAATGTCCTGGTCGGTTCCTGCATGTACGTTTCCTGTACTGAATGTCTGTTTGTTTCCATCGGCAGTCCATGTTCCGTTAATCTCGGCAGAAGTTGCCCGGCCGGAAAATGCGCCACTGACGATCCCGTTGGTTTCACTACCGTTAAAACTAACTGTAAAGTACTCTTTGTTGTTTTGTAACTTCTGGATGCTGCTTTGGTTAGCCGTGTTGTCACCATTCCAGAAATCATACATTTTTCCATAAGTCCCTTTTACTCCGATGTATGTTAACTTCCATGTCTTATCTGTGAAGATACTAACAACGTCATCTTTTTCATTACATCCACTTAGCCACACCATGAGAACCCAGCAACAACTCAAGAAGCGAAAGTAGAAGAGACTCTTTATCAATCTGTTCATCGTTTAATGCCGTTTCTTATTAATAATGCGTCGATTGTAGGTTCTTGACCCCGGAATCGTTTATAAAGAATCATCGGATGTTCCGTACCTCCTTTCGAGAGGATATGTTCGCGGAAAGAACTTGCCACCTCAGGATTAAAAAGTCCTTTTTGCTTGAAAAGAGAGAAAGCATCGGCATCCAGAACCTCTGCCCATTTATAGCTGTAATAACCGGCAGAATATCCTCCGGAGAATATGTGAGAGAATTGTGTGCTCATGCAAGATTCTTCGGGCAGGGGGAGTATTTGCGCTTTCTTCCATGCATCTCTCTCATAGGCTTTAACATCTCCTTCGAAAGGGGTGGATAAGGTGTACCACGCCATATCAAGCAATCCGAAACTGAGTTGACGGAGGCATGCATATGCTACGTTGAAATTGGAAGAGTCCACAATGCGTTCCACCAATTCTTCCGGAAGTAGTTCACCGGTTTGATAATGTTTGGCAAATGTGTGCAGGAAATCTTTCTCAATGGCAAAATTTTCCATGATTTGTGACGGAAGTTCCACAAAATCCCGATAAACGTTTGTACCACTTAGATTTTGATATACAGTGTTGGCAAATATGCCATGGAGAGCATGACCGAACTCATGCAGAAAGGTTGTAAGTTCATCGAATGTCAGCAGAGCCGGTTTCTCTTTCGTCGGTTTGGTAAAGTTCATTACAATCGATATGTGCGGACGGCTGTTTTCTCCTGTTGTCTCATCTATCCATTGCTCTTTGTAAGAGGTCATCCATGCCCCCGAGCGCTTACTTTCTCGGGGATGGAAGTCCGTGTAGAGTATGGCGAGGTACTGCCCATCTTTATCATAAACCTCATAAGCATCTACATCTTGATGATAAACCGGGATATTGCCATTCTTTTTAAATGTAATGCCGTACAGGCGGGTAGCCAGATTGAATACGCCTTCTTTTACATTGCTCAGTTCGAGGTAAGGACGCAGCAATTCATCATTGATCGAAAACTTGTGGTCTTTTAATTTCTGAGAATAATATGACCAGTCCCAAGGCATGAGTACAAATTCTTCACCTTGTGTTTCACGTGCCAGTGCTTGCACTTCGGCATACTCTTGTAAGGCAGTAGGGGTATAGGCATCCAGAAGCTGATTCAGGAGTTTATAAACCGCGTCGCTGTTTTGTGCCATGCGTTCCTCCAACTTGTATTCTGCATACGTCTTATAACCCAATAATTGGGCTATTTCCGTCCGGATGTTCGCCAGTCTCTTTACGATTTCGATGTTACTTGTTTCATTGTCGTGACTGCATTTGGTGTTGTATGCCATATAAAGTTCTTTGCGTAAGTCGCGGTTGTCGGCATACGTCATGAACGGTATGTAGCTGGGAGCCTGCAAGGTGAATACCCAACCATTCTTCCCTTTTTCCCGAGCTGTTTCGGCAGCGGCTTCAATGGCGCTCGAAGGCAGTCCTGACAATTGTTTGTCATCTGTCACCACCAATTGATATTCGTTGGTCTCTTTCAGATTGTTTTCACTGAATTTCAAAGTAAGGAGGCTGAGCTCCGTGCTAAGTTCGCGGTATTTTTCTTTGTTCGCGCCCTGCAGATTGGCGCCGCCTCGTACAAACCCTTTGTATATTTTCTCCAGTAATTGCAACTGTTCCGGGGTCAAGTTTTCCTGCTCCTTACGGTCGTAAACGGTTTTGATTCGCTGGAACAATTGCTTATTCAAAGAGATGTTGTTGCTATGCTCACTGAGTTGCGGCATAATCGTTTGAGCCAACTGTTGCATCTCTTCATTGGTCTCGGCGCTCAGCAGGTTGCCGAAAACACTGCTTACTTTGTCGAGCAATTCACCCGATTTTTCATAGGGAATAATCGTATTGGAGAATGTAGGTGTGGAAGTATTGGCAATGATGGCATTTATTTCTTCCATGTGGCGCCGGATTCCTTCTTTGATTGCCGGTTCGAAGTGTTCGGTTTTTATCTTGTCGAACGGAACAGTGCCATGGGGAGTGGAATACTTCTCGAAAAAAGGATTCTGAGCTTGTGAAACATTCATGAAACAGAGCAATATTAACGTTAGTTTTAGTTTAATCATAGAAAGCTGCGCTGAAAACAATTTAAATTAAATGAGTTGGTCGCAAAAGTGCGAAAAAAATAACTTAGTTCATGAATAACTCCTTGTTTTTTAACAAAAAAGAGCAAGCGTTCCATGCGGGACGCTTGCTCTGTATAAAATCAAAAACAAGTAATGCTTATGCGTTGACTGAAGCCATGTGAGCAATCAGGTCAAGTACCTTGTTAGAGTAACCTATTTCGTTGTCGTACCAAGAAACTACCTTAACGAAAGTGTCTGTCAAAGCAATACCTGCCTTGGCGTCGAAGATAGAAGTACGAGCATCTCCCAAGAAGTCAGAAGAAACCACAGCGTCTTCGGTATAACCTAATACGCCTTTCAGTTCACCTTCGGAAGCTTCTTTCATGGCTGCACAGATTTCTGCGTAAGTAGCGGGTTTAGCAAGGTTTACCGTCAAGTCTACAACGGAAACATCCAGAGTGGGGACGCGCATAGACATACCGGTGAGTTTACCGTTCAATGAGGGGATAACCTTACCTACGGCTTTGGCTGCACCTGTAGAAGAGGGGATGATGTTGCCTGAAGCGGCACGACCACCTCTCCAGTCTTTCAAAGAAGGACCGTCGACTGTTTTCTGAGTAGCAGTTGTAGAGTGAACAGTGGTCATCAAACCATCTGTGATACCCCATTTGTCGTTCAATACCTTAGCGATGGGAGCCAAGCAGTTGGTCGTACAAGAAGCGTTAGAAACGAATTGAGTTCCTTTTACATATGTCTTTTCGTTAACACCGCATACGAACATCGGAGTGTCATCTTTTGAGGGAGCTGACATTACAACGTATTTTGCACCTGCATCGATGTGCAACTGCGCTTTATCTTTGCTCAGGAACAGACCTGTAGATTCTACAACATATTCTGCGCCTACTTCGCCCCATTTCAAATCAGCAGGGTTTTTCTCTGCAGTGATACGGATAGCCTGTCCGTTTACAATCAATTTATTGTTTTCAACATCCGCTTCGATGGTACCGTCGAACTGACCGTGCATCGTGTCATACTTCAGCATATATGCCAAGTAGTCAACCGGGCAGAGGTCATTGATACCAACGATCTGGATATCATTTCTTGTCATTGCAGCGCGGAATACGAAACGACCGATACGTCCGAATCCATTAATACCTACTTTAATCATTTTGTTTAAACTTTTAAGGGTTTTATAAAAATTGTTCAAAAATCTCTTTAGTTCGCGGCATTTATTATTGAAATGCGTTGCAAAAGTAGGAAAATGTTTTTATATTCGCATTCAAAATTTTATTTAAATAACGGAAAAGATGGGAAAAAGTACATTTTTGCAAGATTTTAAAGCTTTTGCCATGAAAGGCAATGTGCTTGATATGGCGATTGGTGTGATTATCGGTGGAGCTTTCGGTAAGATTGTTTCTTCGGCTGTGGCGGATGTTATCATGCCTCCTATAGGTTTGTTGCTTGGCGGTGTCAACTTTACGGATTTGAAGTTGGTGATGAAGCCGGCAGAGGTGGTGAATGGAGTGGAAGTGGAAGCGGTTACGCTTAACTATGGAAATTTCTTGCAAACCTCTATCGACTTTCTGATTATCGCGATGTTTATTTTCCTTTGCATCCGTTTCATTGCCAAGTTGACAAAGAAAAAAGAAGAGGTGAAGGAAGAAGCCCCGGCTGCTCCGCCCGCGCCTTCGAAAGAAGAAGTTTTATTGACTGAAATTCGTGATTTGCTTAAGGAAAAGAAATAACCTGCTCTTCGGGTATATTATAAATTAGGTGAATGCCTCGTCGTGCGTTATCGTATGGCGGGGCATTTTCTTTTTTTTATCGAGTGTTGCGGAGTTGTGTAAGTTACGGGCAGGAAGTTTACGTGCAATGCGTCGAAACCTTGATTGTAAAGTATGCTAAGTAAAGAAAATACAATGACTTGTCATTTATATTCGCTTTGTTTTTCTACTTTTGCAAATCATTTATTCATAAATCCACACATAAGTTCTATGCAGGAAAAAATTATCATCCTTGATTTTGGTTCACAGACCACTCAGTTGATTGGGCGGCGCGTACGTGAGTTGAACGTTTATTGCGAGATTCTTCCTTATAATAAATTCCCCAAAGAGGACGCAAGTGTCAAGGGGGTTATTCTTTCGGGTAGTCCCTTTTCCGTGTACGATGAAAATGCTTTTAAAATAGATTTGGCTGAGATACGAGGTACTTATCCCATATTGGGTATTTGTTACGGGGCGCAGTTCATCGCTTACACACAGGGTGGCAAGGTGGAACCTGCCGGTAGCCGTGAATACGGGCGTGCGCATCTCGGAGTGTTCGAGACAAATAATCCGCTGCTTAAGGGCTTGAGACCTAATACGCAGGTTTGGATGAGTCATGGTGATACAATTACTGCTATTCCCGCCGGTTTTCGTAAGATAGCTTCCACAGACAAGGTGGAGATAGCCGCCTATCAGGTGGAGAACGAACAGGTATGGGGTGTGCAGTTTCATCCGGAGGTATTTCACAGTGAAGACGGCACGCGCTTGTTGAGGAATTTTGTGGTAGACATCTGCGGATGCAAGCAAGATTGGAGTGCCGCGTCTTTCATAGAGACTACCGTGGCGGAGCTGAAAGCTCAATTGGGAGATGATAAAGTGGTGCTCGGATTGAGCGGTGGAGTAGACTCGTCGGTTGCTGCGGTGTTGCTGAACCGGGCCATCGGGAAGAATCTTACCTGCATCTTTGTTGACCATGGTATGCTCCGTAAGAATGAATTTACCAATGTACTTCATGATTATGAATGTCTTGGACTCAATGTGGTGGGTGTGGATGCTTCTGCCAAGTTCTTTGCTGAGTTGGAAGGCGTGAGCGACCCTGAGCGCAAACGCAAAATCATAGGTAAGGGTTTTATCGATGTTTTTGACGAAGAAGCGCATAAAATTAAAGATGTGAAGTGGCTGGCACAAGGCACTATTTATCCGGACTGCATCGAATCTCTTTCCATAACGGGTACGGTAATCAAGAGTCATCACAATGTGGGCGGGCTTCCCGAGAAGATGAATTTGAGACTCTGCGAACCTCTTCGGTTGTTGTTCAAGGATGAAGTGCGCCGTGTGGGACGTGAACTGGGTATGCCGGAACATCTCATTACTCGTCATCCTTTCCCCGGTCCCGGACTGGCGGTACGCATATTGGGCGATATCACACCGGAAAAGGTGCGTATATTGCAGGAGGCCGATGACATCTTCATTCAGGGACTGCGCAATTGGGTTGTGCAGGGAACGGATGGAAAAGAAACCTCACTCTATCATCAGGTGTGGCAGGCAGGTGTGATATTGCTTCCTGTGCAGTCGGTGGGTGTGATGGGAGACGAACGCACCTATGAGCGTGCGGTGGCTTTGCGTGCCGTAACCTCTACGGATGCGATGACCGCGGATTGGGCGCATTTGCCTTATGAGTTTTTGGGAAAGGTGTCCAACGATATAATTAATAAGGTGAAGGGAGTGAATCGTGTTACATATGATATCTCTTCCAAACCGCCTTCGACAATCGAGTGGGAATAAATTTTTGAGAATAGTTTATCTCTCATTCTTATTAATATTAAGGATTGTACCGGATATCCTGTCCGGGCAATCCTGAAACAAAGACCTCTGTCGCATTCCATGATTTGCGACAGAGGTCTTTGTTATTCTTTAATATATGTAATATTTTCCGGATTTTGCCTGCGGCTTTCTTGGGATGATGTTTATAGCAGTTTTATTTCCGGTATGTGTATTTCGCCCCGGCGTAACTGGATGATACCTTTTTCTTGAAGTGAATTGAGCACTTTGGATACGTTGAAACGCGTTTCGTTGATGATGAGTCCCAGTACCTCCATTTTTATTTTCAATATTTTTTCTCCGTAGGGGCGTTCCATGTGCGAGAGGATGAAGTCTTTTACACGCTCTTCCGTATCTCCGCAATTCGCATCCCAAAAGCGAGAATAATAGGTCTGTGCCCGATTAGTGATGATGTTTATGTAGTTTAGGCGGAAAATGTCATTTTTGAATAATACGTTCAGTACCTCCTCCTTGCCGATGCTCATGATGTGCGCCTTCGTGTGTGCAGAATATGTGGACGCGTAGGTCGTGCGCATGCCGAACAGCGCTTGCGGCTCTATGAGTAAAGGTGCCGGTAGTATCTCATGAACGGTGTATTGCATGCTTGAGGGTGATGTGGAAACCATGATTTCGCCATCAAGGGCAAAGTGCAGTTCATCGCATGGCGTATCTTTCTCTGCGATAATCTCTTCTGCCTTTTTCTTATAGAAATGCAACTTTATTTTTCCAAGAATGGTTGTAAGTTCGTTCCGTGATAAGCCTTGGAAGAGAGGAAGCTGTAACAGAGTGTCGTACATTGTCTCCATAACGTTGATTGTTTGTAAACAAAAATAGGGATTATTTGAAAAGCGAAGTCCGGCGATTTTTTTTCTTTTGTTTTTTTATTATTTCTTAAAAGTAAATATTTCTCTTATTGCAGCTGGTAAAAAAGTTCTTCGGCAATCTCCGGGCAGGCTGTGACAATGTTCCGGAATTTATATTGGAAGGCGTTTGGGGATGTGGATAATCAGTGTTTTTTTTGTGCATGCAAGCTGTTTTTACCACACCTGTATGCTTCTCGTACCATGCTTGTTAGGTATTCGTACCATGCCTGTGTGTTTTCTGTACTGTGCAGGAGGCGTACTTCAAATAATCCGGCGTCTTATTCTCTCCCCTCCATATATATCCGGTGCACTGAATGTGGATGCAACTATATACATGTCTTGGAATATGGCTTTAGGGAATAAGACCGGCAATCATAAGCTTTGTCGGTAGTAAGAAACCCGGAGGCTCTCCTCGGATTGAAGATTTGTTGTGGATGAGAGGCTTTATACGGTGCCGGAGAGGTGAGGGGTAATCCTGAAAAAAAGGATAGAAGTGGGACCTTATATTATTCTATAAAGACATCCCGGAGACTGTGTTTTCTGAGTCTTCGGGATGTCTTGCGGCAGGATGCCGGGGCGTGTGTCACTTATAGTCTATATTCTACAAATGCTACCGCCTCCTTTTGTTTGTGTAGGGAGAATGGAATGGGCGGAATACGGATGAACCGCAGATTCCATTCCGTCAGATGGACAGTTCTCTCAACACTCCCACCAATTCGCGTTGAATGGGTTTGTCGTTCTTGATGGCCTTGTTGAATGGTACGTAAACTACCTCGTTGTGCTCGATGCCAACCATCACGTTGCGCTGACCGTCCATAATGGCATCGATGGCGGCAGCTCCCAGGCGGCTTGCCAGAATGCGGTCGTGAGCGGTAGGGCTTCCTCCGCGTTGCAAGTGCCCTAAAATGGTTACGCGCACATCGTATTCGGGATATTCATTCTTCACACGTTCGGCATAGTGCATGGCTCCACCGGTCAGTTCGCTTTCGGCGACGATCACGATGCTGCTGTTTTTAGACTTACGGAAACCATTCTTGATAAACTCCTCCAGTTGGTCCACTTCGGTACTGAATTCGGGAATAATCGCTGCTTCGGCTCCTGAAGCTATGGCACCGTTCAGGGCAAGGAACCCGGCGTCGCGTCCCATTACTTCGACAAAGAAAAGTCGTTCGTGAGAGGTGGCTGTATCGCGAATCTTATCCACAGCGTCCAATATGGTGTTTAGTGCCGTATCGTAACCGATGGTGGTGTCTGTTCCGTAGAGGTCGTTGTCGATGGTACCGGGGAGCCCGATACATGGAACGTCGAATTCCTGTGCGAAGATGCGTGCGCCGGTCAGCGAGCCGTCTCCGCCGATGACTACCAATGCGTCGATTCCCTCTTTTTTCATATTCTCGTATGCTATCTGGCGTCCTTCGGGTGTGGTGAACTCTTTGCAGCGCGCTGTCTTGAGAATCGTTCCACCCAGTTGGATGATATTGCTGACATTCTGGCTCTTAAATTCTTTGATTTCTCCCGTTACCAATCCTTTGTAGCCTCTGTATATCCCTTTAACCTGAAGTCCGTTGTAGATGGCTGCGCGTGTCACTGCCCGTATGGCTGCATTCATGCCCGGCGCATCGCCTCCGGAGGTCAGTATGCCTATACATTTAATCGTTCCCATAGATACTTTATTATTTATTAGATATATGTGTATATGCTTTGGTGTTGTTAAAATCCGAAATCTGTACTGTATGAATCAAATATGCCGGCATATAGCGGGTTACATCCCTGTTGTTTCCGCATAGTGGCGGCAAACTTACGGAAAAAACGCTATAATCTCGCAGAAAACCGGAAGTTTAATGCAAGTCCTCTTCTTTGTTCCGGAGACTTTTTCCATCTTGTTTTTCCCCAATTCTTTCATGGTTGTTTTTGGTGCGATTCCCTTTCCTCTTCCTCTCTCTCTGCTTTGTCTCGATTCTTATCGCCCAATGCCCGTGAGACGGTTTCGTGCACCTCTTCCATTAACCATTTTGGGGTGGATGTAGCTCCGCATATTCCTATCGAGGAATTTTCTTTCAGCAGGGAGGTGTCTATTTCATCGGCGCTGTCTATGAAATGAGAGTTGGGGTTGACTTTCAGACATTCGTTGAAAAGTATCTTGCCGTTGGAACTTTTTTTACCGCTGACAAAGAACACCAAATCATGCGAAGCGGCGAAGGAGCGAATGTTGGGAATGCGGTTGGCTACTTGCCGGCAGATGGTGTCGTGATACTCGAAAGAAGCACGCGGAGAGATATTTTGGCGGATATACTCGACGATCTCGCGGAATTCCTCCAATGATTTGGTGGTTTGTGAATAGAGCCGGATGCTTCGGTTGAAATCCAATGACTTGACCTCTTCCGGCTTTTCAATCACGATGGCTTTACCCGATGTTTGCCCCACCAGTCCGAGAACTTCGGCGTGCCCGTTTTTTCCGTAGATGACTATTTGCTTGCCGGTATCGTCATCTAATGTATGTTCCTGTTTGATTTTTTTCTGTAAGCGCAACACGACGGGACAGGTGGCGTCTATGATTTCAATGTTGTTTTGACGTGCTGTCTCGTAGGTCTCGGGCGGTTCCCCGTGTGCCCTTAGCAACACTTTGGCGTTGTGCAGGCGATTGAACTCTTCGTGATTGATGGTAATGAGTCCCATCGCTTTCAGGCGTTCCACTTCCCTGCTGTTATGGACAATATCGCCCAGGCAATACAGCGTGCCTCCTTTGCTCAATTCTTCTTCCGCCTTGTGGATGGCGGTTACCACTCCGAAACAGAAGCCGGACCCGGGATCGATTTCTATTTTTGCCATGATGAAGTCTCATTTAATGTTTGGTCTCCTGTATGGTTCGGTAAAATTGTTCGAGCAACCATTCTTTCTGCTGGGCAATAGTCAGGTTGCCGTTGTCGAGCAACAAAGCATCATCGGCTTTTCGCAGAGGACTTACCGCACGATTCTGATCGATGTAATCCCGCTCCTTTACATTCTCCAGTATTTTTGTGTATTCCACATCTTCTCCTTTGCTTTTGAGTTCCTTAAAACGGCGTTGTGCACGTATTTCGGGACTTGCGGTAACGAATATCTTCAGCTCCGCTTCCGGAAAGACCGTGGTTCCTATATCCCTGCCGTCCATAACTATTCCTTTCTGCTTTCCCATCGCTTGTTGTTGTTCCACCATGGCTTGGCGGACAAAGTCCAATGTGGCGACGGGGCTTACGTGAGCGGATACTTCCATCTTTCGTATTTCTTGCTCCACATTATTGCCGTTGAGATAAGTGTCGGGACGTCCCGTTTCCGGGTTTAACCGGAATGAAATGTGAATGTCGGGAAGCGCCTTTCTCAGCTCTTCCGTCAATATGGATTCACCATGGAAAAGCCCGTTGGATAAGCAGTAGAGTGTTACGGCACGATACATTGCGCCGCTGTCAATATAGATATAGCCGATTTCACGGGCGAGATCTTTGGCCATGGTACTCTTTCCGCAAGAAGAGAATCCGTCAATTGCAATGATGATTTGTTTCATTGTATCTTTATTAATTCATTATTTTATAGATGCCTTGTTGTTCTCGGATAGTTTGTCAGGCGGTGTGTCCGGATAAAACTCCGTCAACGATGATTGCCTGCGCGAAGATTTTGCAGATTATTAGATTGCGATGATTTATAGAGAATATGATAAATCGAATGTGAATGAGGAGGTACTGACGTGATATTTCGCATAGGCCAGACCGACTTTTAGACGTTTGATGTTAAATCCGGTGCCCAACGAGAAGCCTGCCCAATGACCGGAACCGTTGATCTTCATTTCATTGCCTCGCAAAAAGTTGTAGCTGGTTGCTAAATAAAAGTTGTTGGTCGGAATGAATTCAATGCTCCCGACGAGATGATCGAGCAGTTTTCTGCCTAAGCCGTTGGAACGGTAGGTCTTCTTCTTCCAGTCCGTTAAATCGTGCAGAGTAATCGAGAACCGGAATGGAGCGTACTTCATCTCCTTACTGATCCCGAGTAGAACCTCGGAAGGTAACTCTTCTTTGCGATTGTCAAATGATTTGATTTGCCCGCCCAGATGGCGTGCTGCCAGAGAAAAGGAAAAACCGGTTTCCGGATGATGATAATTAACTCCCAAATCAACACCTATGGCGAAAGATGAGTAAGTGTCGTACCGCCCGTATATAAAATTCCCTCGCACTCCTCCGCTCCAATAATCGCTCAGGTTGTAAGTGTAGATTCCTGATAAAGCAATGTCTTTGGCAGTAAATGTTCCGGTAAGGGTTCCCTCTTCTGTCGTTTCCCTTAACTTGCCATAGTCTACGTATTGTGCTGTCACAGCCCATGAGGAACGCTCGCCGGACAAACGGGAAAATCCCGCGGCGGAGACATTAATACCGTCCATGTATTTCATATAATGCAGGTATAGTGTCCGGTCTGTTACGTATGACAAAAGAGCGGGATTCTGTGTGGTCATTGCCAATTCATCGGCCGTGGCGGAGATGTTCTCTCCCCCCAGGGCGGCAACCCGGGCAGAAAAGGGAAGTTTGAGAAAAGCATAAGAATTATTTTCATATTGCCCTTTCGCAATCATGGCGAATGCGAGAAGCCCGGAGGAGATAATAAGCTTTTTCAACATTTCATTCAAAATTATGTCCAAAGATACGGTATTTCTAAAATATCTCGTTACATTTGCGTCGCAAAAGCATGAACTGTTTCTTGGAATATACAGGTTCTTTGATATTCGGTATGACACTTTAAAAGGATATAAAAGAGAATTGAAAAAGTTTCACCCGGAAACTAACTGTTGTTCGGAAGATGAAAACACTTTTTCTGGTCTTAAAAAAAACGAAAATAGCAATGCTTTGTGTGAAAAATAATAGTACCGCGATACGCTTAAGAGGAAAAATATTACCTTTGCGTCAAATGGGAAACACGTTAAAATATAGTATATATGGAAATTAAAAAAACACCTAAAGCGGACTTGGAAAACAAGAAATCGACATGGATGCTTGTCGGTTATGTAATTGTCTTGGCTTTTATGTTTATTGCCTTCGAATGGACGAAGCGCGATGTGAAGATTGACTTGAGTCAAGCTGTTTCCGGTCCTGTCTTCGAGGAAGAAATGATTCCGTTGACAGAACAGGAAGAGAAAGTGGCTCCTCCTCCTCCTGAAGTAGCGCCGATTTCCGAGACCATAGAAATTATAGATGATGAGTCGCAAGTGGAGGAAACGGCGGTGGCTTCTACCGAAGAAACTGGTGCGGCGGTGGAAATCAAGTACGTACCCCCTGTACAGGCCGTGGAAGATGAGCCGGAAGAGCAAATCATTTTCGAAGTGGTGGAAAAAATGCCTGAGTTTGCAAATGGAGGTATGGCTGGTTTGATGCAGTATTTGAGCAAAAACATTAAATATCCTACCATTGCGCAAGAAAATGGTACGCAAGGTCGTGTAACTGTACAGTTTGTTGTGAACAGGGATGGAAGTATCGTGGATGCCAAAGTCTTGAGAGGTGTTGATCCTTATCTGGATAAAGAAGCATTGCGTGTGATTAACTCCATGCCGAAATGGAAGCCGGGAGAACAACGCGGTAAGCCGGTACGCGTTAAATATACTGTACCTGTGATATTTAGATTGCAGTAAGATAAAATACTTCGTTGAGAGGCTGCTCTTGGGCAGCCTCTTTTCTTTGCTTGAACCGGGCTGATGACCTGAAAAAAAAGTGTCAATGTCGACATGATATCTTTTGGTGTCGCTTTTCTTCTTGGTATTCTTTTTCTCTTCGTTCCTCTTATCTCGTCTTGAATAGATTTGCATAAACGGTTCCTGTTCGTATCTTTGTAAGAAATAATATATTTGCCTTTATGTACACTTTTTCTGAACTTTCCGAAAAATTTAATGCCCATCTCGCCCACTTGACGTTTGCCCGGCATCCTCACGGGTTGTACGCTCCTATTGAATATGTGCTTTCTTTGGGAGGAAAAAGAGTTCGTCCTGTGCTTATGTTGATGGCGTATAATTTATATCGGGACGATTTTGAGAGAATCTTTCCATTTGCTACGGCGGTTGAGGTCTATCACAATTATACTTTGCTTCATGACGATTTAATGGATTGCGCAGAAATGCGAAGAGGAAAACCAACCGTGCATAAGAAATGGAATGAGAATACAGCTATTCTGTCGGGGGATGCTATGTTGGTACTGGCATACCGTTTTATGTCGGAGTCTTCTTCCGCCCATTTGAAAGAATTGATGGATATTTTCAATAATACGGCTCTTGAAATCTGTGAGGGACAACAATTGGATATGGAGTTTGAGAATCGGAACGATGTAGGGGTTGAAGAGTATTTGGAGATGATTCGTCTTAAAACCGCGGTGTTACTCGCGGCGAGTCTCTATATCGGAGCCCGTTTGGCGGATGCCTCGGTTCAAGAAGCGTCTCATCTGTATGAACTAGGACTGAATGTAGGGATGGCCTTTCAGTTGAAAGATGATTTGTTGGATGTATATGGTGATCCGGCTGTCTTTGGTAAGAATATCGGAGGGGATATTTTGTGCAATAAAAAAACTTTTTTATTACTTCATGCCCTTAAAGAATCGGATGCTTCTCAGAGAGAAGAATTTCAAAAGTGGTTGGCTGAAAAGAGGACATCCATGAACGCGGATAAAATACAGGCAGTGACCAAACTTTATAATCGGATAGGGGTGCGCGTTGAATGCGAGAGACGCATCAAGGATTACGGTAATAAAGCTCTGCTTTGTTTGGAGAATGTGCGGATTCCTCAGGAAAGGAAGAAGAATCTGACAGACCTTATGGAGCTGATGATTGATAGACAGTTCTAATATACATTCGGAATAGATTTTGCGACTGAAATGCCATATAGGAGACTACCAAATACAGATCAAGCAAGAATACGGGCGCTGAAAGCAGTGGTCGTAAAGGCTGATACGTGCGATGTCTACGATTTGGCTGTTTCTCTGAAAACATTAACCGAGGCACGCAATTTCTTATTGCGCTTCGAAGCAGCCCAATCTTATTATGCCGAGTGTTTCGAACATCAATCAAAGTCCGGACGCAAACATCAAGCGAATGTGCGTATGGCTCGTTTGTATGTGTCTCATTTTATTCAGGTGCTGAATCTGGCTGCGATTCGTGCAGAAGTTCGTGCTTCTCATAAGGCATTTTATGATTTGCCTGTAGAGAGTAACTGCGTGCCGGATTTGATTTCTGAAGCGGCATTGGTGGAATGGGGCAGGAAAATAATAGAAGGGGAGTCTAAAAGAATGAGACAAGGAGGCATTCCCATTTATAATCCTACGATTGCCAAGGTGAAAGTGCATTACGACATTTTTGTGGAAAGTTATGAAAAACAGAAGAATCTGCAATTGCTTACGGCGCGCAGTTTGGAGACTCTCTCATCGATGCGGGTAGCGGCAGACGAATTGATTTTGGATATTTGGAATCAGGTAGAGAAAAAGTTTGAGTCTGTAATGCCTAATGAGATGCGTTTGGATTATTGTCGTGAATACGGTTTGGTCTACTACTACCGTGCAAATGAAAAGCCGGATGCTAAGTAAGAAAGATTGATGCAACTTGTAGATACACACTCTCATCTGTTCTTGGAAGATTTTGAAAAAGACCTGTTTCAAGTTATCGAACGTGCTCGTGCCGCGGGTATTACTCATATATTTATGCCTAATATAGATAAGGAGACGATTCAGCCTATGCTCTCGGTAGCTGAAACATATAAAGGATATTGCTTTCCTATGATTGGCTTGCATCCGACTTCTGTAGATGTTGATTATCGTGAACAGTTGCATTTAATAGAAGAAGAGCTCTCCGGTGTGCATAGGTATATTGCCGTAGGAGAAATTGGGATGGATTTGTATTGGAGCGATTCTTTCAGGAAAGAACAACAGGAAGTATTTGCCAGGCAGCTTGAATGGGCGTTACATTATGATTTGCCGGTGGTAATTCATTGTCGTGATGCTTTTGAACAGATTTATGAAATAATGAACTCTTATAAATCGACTTCTCTCAGAGGCGTTTTTCATAGCTTCACCGGTAGCGTTACCGATGCTGTTCAGGCACTGGAGTATGAGAATTTCTATTTAGGTATCAACGGTGTGCTTACATTCAAAAAATCTCATTTGCCAGAACTCTTGAAAGAAAATGTTCCTTTGGATAGAGTATTGCTGGAAACGGACTCCCCTTATCTGGCTCCTGTGCCTAACAGGGGGAAACGGAACGAGACCTCCTATATGGTGGAAATATTGAAGAAACTCTCGGAAATATACGACGTGTTGCCTGAAAGAGTGGCGGAAATTACTTCGATAAATGCATTGAATCTTTTTAGAGTGCTCTAAATATGTTCTCTTAGATTTTAAAGTTTATTAATTTTGTAGGAATAATTAAAGATAAAACAATTAGAATGGAGTGTGAGAACAAAAAAAAGAATACATTTGTGCCTGAAAAGAATGACGGGTGAGTCTTTTTTTATAAATTGCATCCGTTTTCAAGCAAAGTAGGTTTTTGGAGAGATGCTCGAGTGGTTGAAGAGGCACGCCTGGAAAGCGTGTATACCCCTAAAGGGTATCCGGGGTTCGAATCCCCGTCTCTCCGCAGTGATTAAAGAAAACGGGAAAAGCGATAGACAGAAATATTGTAAGTTGCAAATCTCGCTTTTTTTGTATTTAAGCTTAGAGAAGTTTTAAAAGTATTCATATAACAATTTATTTATTTAATCTTAAAATTAGACACACAATGAAAAAGTTATTTGCAATTGTTGCTGTGATTGGAGCCTTTACTTTTGGCTCAATTCAACTTGCTCAAGCTCAAGACGCTACTGCGGCTGAACAGACGGAACAAGCGGCTCCTGCAGTAGAGGCAAGTTCTGCTGACGAGGTTCCCGTTGCTATTAGCGAAGAAGAAGGTGGTATTCATAAGGAATTGAAAACTAAATTTATTGAAGGTGATGCATCATTCATGAGTTTGGTAGCCATTGCTTTGGTTATCGGTTTGGCATTCTGTATTGAACGTATTATTTATTTGAGCTTAGCTGAAATTAACACGAAGAAGTTTATGGCTTCTATCGAAGCAGCTTTGGAAAAGGGTGATGTGGAAGCAGCTAAAGATATCGCTCGTAATACAAGAGGTCCTATCGCTTCTATCTACTATCAAGGTTTGATGAGAATTGATCAAGGTATTGATGTTGTAGAAAAATCAGTGGTATCATACGGTGGTGTTCAGGCTGGTTATCTTGAAAAAGGATGTTCTTGGATTACGCTGTTCATTGCCATGGCTCCTTCTTTGGGATTCTTGGGTACTGTAATCGGTATGGTGCAAGCATTTGATAAGATTCAACAGGTAGGTGACATCTCTCCGACAGTTGTGGCTGGTGGTATGAAAGTTGCCTTGATTACAACAATTTTTGGTTTGGTTGTAGCATTGATCCTTCAGGTGTTCTATAATTACATCCTCTCTAAGATTGAAGCGTTGACAAGCGAAATGGAAGACTCTTCTATCTCTCTGTTGGATATGGTTATCAAATATAACTTGAAATACAAAAAGTAATTCATAATGGCTAAATTATCATATAAAGTATCGTATTACGTACTGTATGCAATATTTCTCGTAATTCTGGGAGTATTGGGGCTGTTCTACTTTGGTGGAGATGCTCAAGGAGATGCAGTACTGTTAGGATTGGATTCCGAAATGTGGCAACCGGCGCATACAGACGCTTTGGTCTTCTTAATGTATGGCTTATTAGGATTTACTTGTATTGCTGCACTTGTTGCTTTTCTCCTCCAATTTGGAAGTGCGTTGAAAGAAAGTCCTGTTAAGGCATTGAAATCTTTGCTGGGAGTAATTCTATTGGTAGTGGTAATGGTAGTAGCTTGGAGTGCAGGAAGTGTTGAACCGCTTGTATTGCCGGGATACGATGGTACGGATAATGTTCCGTTCTGGTTAAAGTTGACAGATATGTTTCTTTATACTATCTACTTCCTGCTCCTGGTAACGCTTCTTGCTATGCTTTTCAGCAGTGTTAAAAAGAAATTATCGTAATCAACTCAGGTAAGCCTGATTTAATGAATTAAGTACAATGGCTAAAGGAAAAAGAAAAGTTCCTGATATTAACTCCAGTTCTACGGCGGATATTGCTTTCCTGTTGTTGATTTTCTTCTTGATCACAACTTCGATGGATACGGACCGCGGTTTGGCAAGACGTCTGCCGCCTCCTCCTGAAAAAGAACAAAAAGAAGAGTCTGACAAGGTAAAGGAACGTAACATATTGACTGTCTTTCTGAATATGAATGACCAGTTGATGTGTGGTGGTGAATATATCAATGTAGGACAGTTGAGAAATAAGGCTAAGGAATTTATTGAGAATCCGTACAACGAAGATAATAAGCCGGAGAAGTATGCAAAAGATATTCCTTTCTTTGGTAATATGATGATTACGGAAAAACATGTGATTTCTTTGCGTTGTGACCGTGGTTCTTCTTATAAAGCGTATTTAAGTGTCCAAAATGAATTGGTAGCTGCTTACAATGAACTCAGAGATAAACTTTCTGAAGAAAAGTGGGGTAAAAAATATGCCGATCTGGAAGAAGAACAGCAGAAAGCTATTCGTGACATTTATCCTCAGAAAATATCTGAGGCAGAACCTAAAAAATACGGAGAAAAAAAGAAGTAATGGGAAAATTTAATAAGACCGGTAAACGCGAGATGCCTGCGTTGAACACTTCTTCTTTGCCTGACCTAATCTTTACTTTGTTGTTCTTCTTTATGATTGTAACAACAATGCGTGAAGTAACATTGAAGGTTGAGTTTAAGGTTCCGCAAGCTACCGAATTGGAAAAATTGGAAAAGAAATCTTTGGTTACTTTTGTCTATGTGGGTAAGCCGACAGCTGAGTTTCGCAAGAAACTGGGAAATGAAAGCCGTATCCAGTTGAATGACAGTTTTGCTGAAGTTGCAGAAATTCAAGATTATATTATTGGTGAACGTGCCAGTATGAAAGAAGAAGATCAACCGCAAATGACAGTTTCACTGAAAGTAGACCAAGATACGAAGATGGGTATTGTAACGGATATCAAAGAAGCTCTTCGTAAAGCATATGCATTGAAAATAAACTACTCTTCGCAACCGCGTCAATAATATGAGTAGTGCAGAAAGATAAAGGGCTATCTAACTTTGAAAATCTACCTGCAAGTTAGATGGTGAATTATTAACTATTTTGAGAAAGAGTTCGGTAAAGTACCGAACTCTTTCTTTTTAATTAAATCGTGGCTTGACTCTTTTATAGTTATCATTTCAATATACTCTTCCACAGCCTTTATGAATTCTTGGAAGGATTAAATTGACTCAGTAGAACAATCATGGGGGTAAGTTTATCAGTTAGGCAGAAAATATAGACCGTGCATTATGGCAAAAGAGATATCACAATCTTGGCAAGTCCCATCCTTTCCTCTCAAATATAGGGATTTTGCGATAACTGAGGTTAAGCCTCTTGGAGGAAAAAACCACATCAGCCTTGATGAATTTATGGGTTCAAAGCTGTTAAAGAATAACAACTTTGAGATCAAGGGATTTATGGAGGCTATGAGCATCACCGATTTCCCCATCAGAGACCATAAAATGATATTCAAGATTCGCTGTCGTAGATGGACAGACACTCGCACAGGCAAGAGCCTCAGTCTATCCATAGGTTATTGATTTAGTAGCTTATGACGCCCGATACGAACAGCTTCCCCCTCCCCAAAATATGTCTAACTTTTGGATGCAGTTTAGAAAGATAGAATAGAAAAGCCTAAAGAGAGCAAAGTATTCAAGTTTCCCTTCTTTGTTAGTAATATAGAAGGGCATATATCTAAAATAAATAAGAGTACTATATACTGTGACGCAAATTTCCGATATTTCAATTTTATAGCTTCAATATAAAATTGTCGTATTGCGAGTAATAAAGAATCACAAACAGAGATAAATCGAAAGACTATTGAGAATGTACAAGTTATCCCATACTAATAATATTCGTTTGCTTATCGCTGTTATTTGCATTTAAACGCAATAGAAATAACTGGAAAATCCAGTGTAAGATGCCCCCTAAAACCAAAATGATTCTACCCCCTGAAAATATTCAATAATGCCCCCTCAAAAAGTCTTGACCGATGGGGTTATTATTATTTTAGTTTATTTCCCTCTGTATGCCGCCATCTT
>JBHADT010000031.1:0-16463 GCA_041855205.1 Bacteroides sp. | reverse complement strand
ATTTTGATGCAAAGTTATATCAAATTTCTGAGAACGTGCAACAAATCCGCAACAAATTTGCACCTAAAACATCAAATATAAGGAAATCAAAGAATAAGAAAGAAATAAGCATAACACACTATATATCAGTTATATTACTTCGTTTTTGTTTCTTTTTGTTGGATTTGTTATCGTTCGTTTTTGCCTATACTTCGTGGGCTTTTATGTGCTGTTGCTGTTTGACATCGTACTTTGCATACAGGTCGAAAACCTGACAGCCATTACCCAGAACGAAGCTACGATGGCGGCCTATCT
The DNA here is from genome assembly GCA_041855205.1 of Bacteroides sp. Taxonomy (GTDB): domain Bacteria; phylum Bacteroidota; class Bacteroidia; order Bacteroidales; family Bacteroidaceae; genus Bacteroides. The sequence goes on along the minus strand of JBHADT010000031.1, from coordinate 16,169 downwards.
GCAAAACTCGTTCTTCTCGGCGGGCTATCTGATGGCAGCAAGTATCGTGGCATTGAAATGTCTGAACCTTGTGCCCGACCTTGCCGCATGGATGATACCCGAAGGCGATACGGCTTTCAGTACGAGAAACTTCGGCGAGGGTGTGGCACAGCAGGCCAAGATGTCAACGACCGGCGCGATTTCATCCATGATGCGATAATGTATAATAAGGTATAGAAACTCATCAAAATAAGTAAACAATGGTCATAAAAAACTTAGAAAACAAAATCAAGCTCGTGATGATAATCTGCGCCCTGTTCCTTGCCGGGTGTATCGTAATCAGCCTGTCGAGCATCTGGACGGCCCGCTCGATGGTGGTGGACGCCCAGCAGAAAATCTATGTACTGGACGGCAATGTGCCCATCCTTGTGCAACGCACCACCATGGAGGAGACTCTCGATGTGGAAGCCAAGAGCCATGTGGAAATGTTCCACCACTACTTCTTCACGCTCGCTCCCGATGACAAATACATCAAGTACACACTTGACAAAGCCATGTATCTGGTGGACGAGACCGGTCTGGCGCAGTACAACACCCTGAAGGAAAAAGGATTCTACAACAATATCATGGGCACCTCGGCGGTATTCTCGATATTCTGCGACAGCATCAGCTTCAACAAGAAGAAGATGGAGTTCACCTATTACGGCAGGCAGCGCATCGAACGCCGCACCTCCATCCTTACCAGAGAACTGGTGACGGCAGGACAGTTGAAGCGCGTGCCCCGCACCGACAACAACCCTCACGGGCTGCTTATCGTGAACTGGCGCACTCTGCTTAACAAGGACATCGAACAGAGAACCAAAAACAGCTACTGATCATGGGATGGAAGAAACTTATACTCGGAGAGAAGATGCCGGACAAAAACGACCCCGGATATGCCGAAAGGTACGAGAAGGAGGTCAGTGCCGGACGCAAGTGGGCCAGGTTGCTGAAAATCGACAAGGCCGCCGGATATGCGCAGTGTTTCGCCTGTCGGCATCCCAAGGTGTTTCTCACGTTGGTGTTCGGCATCGTCATCGGTTGCCTGACGTTGAATATCTGCCGCATGGTACAGATATACAACCGCCCGCAGACCGGGCAGACGGTCACGGCCACGCAGCACCAGGAAGAGCTGCTGAGACAGAGACGTAATAAACAAATCATAAAAACAGAGAGCAATGACCCTGAAAGAACTTACAAGCAGGATTGACTGGCGTGCGCCGAAATACATGCTCCCGGCCATCCTTTACCCCCTGTTGCTGGGAGCCGGCTACTTCATCTTCGATGTCTTCGACGTGAAGCTGGCGGAGAAACCGTCCGGCATGCAGACCACGGAGTACCTGAATCCGGAACTGCCGCAGGCGCAGCTCCGCACCGACGAGATAGGCGGAAAGTATGAGAACATGGCCAAGTCCTACGGCAAGATACAGGACTACTCGGCCGTGGAGAACATCGACAGGAAGCAGGAAGCCGGAACGGAGGCATACGACTCCAAATATACGGAACAGGATCTTGCTCTGCTCGACGAAGAGGCGGAACGCCGCCTACAGGAGATGCAGTCCCGCCTTGATATGAGCCGGGAGCGCGGCATGACGATGGCAAACGACTCCGTTACGGAACCTATGAGCGAGGATGAACGCCTCCGACGCGGCGCACAACGCCGGCAGGAAGCTCTCGACGAGCTGAACAAGGCACTGGCTGAAGCACGCTTGAACGGACAGAAAGGCATGGAGGGTACTCCTGCACCGCTACCGCCCACAGAAGACACGCCCAAGACGGCAGGCACGGTCACGGAGAACGTTGATGCCGTCACACAGCCTCCCGAAGATGCCGCCACGCAGACCGTGGTAAAGGCCAGGAAGCCCAATTCGGCCTATTTCAACACCCTTGCCGAGAACGAGCCTGAGCCGAACCTTATCAAGGCGATCATCGACGAAGATGTGAAAGCCGTTGACGGCTCGCGTGTAAGGTTACGCCTGCTCAATGAAGTCGAGATAAACGGGGTGGTCCTCGCAAAAGGCTCGTACATGTACGCCACCATGAGCGGATTCGGGCAGCAGCGCGTGAAGGGCACTGTCAAAAGCCTGATGGTGGATGACGAACTCCTGAAAGTGAGCCTGACACTCTACGACACCGACGGCATGGAGGGGCTTTATGTACCCAATTCCTCTTTCCGTGAGACCGCCAAGGACATCGCGTCCGGGGCTATGGGCAGGAACATGAGCATCAACAACGGCAGTTACGGCAACAACTTCACGCAGTGGGGTATGCAGGCCATACAGAACGCCTACCAGCAGACGACCGGTGCCATATCGAAATCCATACGCAAGAACAAGGTGAAGCTCAAGTACGGCACCTTCGTCTATCTGGTGAACAGCAGGGAAAACAGCAAAAACAGGTAGGACGATGATACGCATTGACGAAATATACAATGAGGACTGTCTGGAAGGGATGAAACGGATTGCCGACAGGAGCATCGATGCCATCGTATGCGACCTGCCATACGGCATGCTGAACCGCAGGAACCGATATGCCGCCTGGGACAGGCCGATAGCGCTGGAACCCCTATGGGAACAATACCGGCGCATCATCAAGCCGGACAGTCCCGTCATCCTTTTCGCGCAGGGTATGTTCACGGCCAGACTGCTCATGTCACAGCCACGGCTGTGGCGGTATAATCTTGTCTGGTACAAGGACAGAGCCAGCGGACATCTGAACGCCAACCGTATGCCGCTGCGGAAGCATGAGGACATCCTGGTGTTTTACGAGCATCTGCCCGTGTATCATCCGCAGATGATTTCTTGTGATAAGTCGCAGCGCAACCACGGCCGGCGTACCCGACAGACTTTTACCAACCGCTGCTACGGAGATATGAGGATGACCGAAGTCCGCATCGCCGATGACAAATACCCGACTTCTGTCATACAGATAGCGAAAGAACACAAGATCGGAGCATTCTACCACCCGACGCAGAAGCCCGTCGCCCTTGTGGAGTACCTGATAAGGACATACACCGACAAGGGGGATGTGGTGCTTGATAACTGCATCGGGTCGGGAACCACGGCCATAGCCGCCATCCGAAGCGGACGGCACTATATCGGCTTCGAGACCGATGCCGGTTACTGCCAGATAGCCGGGGAACGGATAAAGGCAGAGAAACTCACAGAAACAGAAAACGAAAACAATCCTATCAACAATGAGAACAACGCTTAAAAAGATTCTTGCGGCTTTCTTGCTTACCGCCGCATTCCACTCCGTCCATGCGCAGACCACCTGTCTGGAAATGGAGCAGCTCACCGTCAACGAGCAGGTGACGACTGTCATCACCGCCTCCGAGCCGATACGCTTCGTAGATATATCCACAGACCTGGTTGCCGGCGACCAGCCCATCAACAACACCGTCCGCCTGAAGCCCAAGGAAGCCGGACATGAGGACGGTGAGGTGCTTGCCATCGTCACCATCGTCACGGAACGTTACCGCACCCAGTACGCCCTGCTGTACACGACACGGCTGACGGAGGCCGTCACCAGCAAGGAGGTGGAACTGTCGGAGCGCACCGCCTACCACAATCCCGCCGTGTCAATGTCAACGGAGGACATGTACCGCTATGCACGTCAGATATGGACGTCACCTGCGAGGTTCCACAACGTGAGCAATAAGAAGCACCGCATGACCATGCGGTTGAACAACGTCTATTCGGCGGGCGATTATTTCTTCCTTGATTTCTCGGTGGAGAACCGTACCAACATCCGTTTCGACATCGATGAAGTGAGGCTCAAGCTCTCCGACAAGAAGGTGTCGAAAGCCACGAACTCGCAGGTCGTGGAGCTGAAGCCGGAGTTGGTGCTGGAGCAGTCCCGGTCGTTCCTTCACGGCTACCGCAATGTGATAGTGGTGAAGAAGCTGACATTCCCCAACGACAAGGTGCTGACGGTGGAGCTGACCGAGAAGCAGATTTCCGGGCGCACCATATCCGTGAACATAGATTACGAGGACGTGCTGTCGGCCGACGGCTTCAGCAATGCATTACTGACGGAGGAATAGGCTATGAAGAAGATACTGATGATTCTTGTCGCAGTGCTGGCGGTATCATCCACAGCATTTGCCGGCGGCCGTGACGGACGGGTGTCTTTCGGCATCGGACTCTTGTATGAGAACGGGCTGGAAGCCACCCTCAGCTATGAGTGTGAGAGCGATTACCACAATGCCTGGGAGTTTTTTGCCAACGGCTATCTCAAGTGGGACAAATGCGCCGCCTGCGGCCATATCTGCCCGGATTCGTTCTGGAAAAACTACCGCACATGGAGCATAGGTGCCGCCTACAAGCCGTGCGTGGTACGCGGCCGCAACCATTACGGCAGTTTCCGTTTCGGCGGTTCGCTCGGCTCGGATACCCATAAGGTGTTAGGTGGCGTACATGCCGGGTATGAGCACAACTACCGTCTGCGCGGCGGCTGGCAGGTGTACTGGCAGGTAAAATCAGACCTGATGATAAAAAGCAAAGACCTGTTCCGCACAGGCATTGTGTTAGGAGTCAAACTTCCTGTAAAGTAAAAAGTCATGAAAACCAATTATGTGAAAATACTGAACCGCATGAACAAGATAATCAACCGCGCCAACGCCCACAGACAGACGGACAGCCGTTCCAAGAGCAAGGGGCTGAAAGTGAAATGGCGCAGGACATGGAAAATGTTAAGGCGCAACTGCTTCGGCTTGTGCGCCCTGGTGCTGTCCGTGGCTCTCGCGTCATGCGACGGGCATCACGAGTTCCCCGACACCTCGGTGAAGGTCGGTCATGTGCTTTGCACCGACGGCCGTATCATGGCCTTTGAAGATTGTGGTCGTCAGGGCAAAGAACCTATCGCCGTGGTGTTCCATCTCAACACGGACGGGAATGCCGAAGGGAACGGCTATGCCGTGTATCTCCGCGACTTGCCGTATGAAGCCTTTGCCGACAGTATGGGTGTGGCACAGGGGACATCCGCTGATATGTACGCGCATGACGGCAACGCTAACACCCACGAAATGTATGTCGGCAGCGGCTGCAGCTCTCCTGCCGCCGTCGCTGTGTTCTCCATCTGGCGTTACGGGCAGAGTGCCTATATCCCCTCTGTGGCCCAGATGCGCCTGCTGTACGCTGCCAAACCGTACATCAACGACATCATCAGGCAGTGTGGCGGGAACCCGTTGCCCGATGAAGCGGACGAGGTATGGTATTGGACATCCACGGAGGTAGCCGGCCAGGAGACCTCGAAAGCGTGGCTCTACTCGATCGGCAGCGGGGCTGTGCAGGAGACGCCCAAACTCCAGTTGCATAAGATACGTCCTATCATCACCCTTAACGAATAATAGGGAACAAAATCAGAATCTATGGAGGAAACAAAAGAAATACAGGGGCTTTACAAGATATTCCGTGCGGCGGTCTATGTATCGCTACTGCTTGAATTTTTCGAGTATGCCTCCGATCCGGAAACGCTCGGCCATTGGAACGGGGTACTCGTGGATATCCATGGCCGTATCAAGACATGGTTCATATACCATGACGGGAACCTGATATATGCCAAGGTGACGACCTTCCTGCTCATCTGCGTCACCTGTGTGGGAACGCGCAACAAGAAACACCTTGAGATGGATGCCCGGAAACGGGTGCTCTATCCGTTGCTCGGCGGTGTCGGGCTTGTCGTTGCGTCCGTGTGGCTCTTTGGATTCTCAATAATGCCGCGCATCTATACGCTGAAGGTAAACATCTGGCTCTATATGGTACTATCCGTTGTTGGTGCGGTGCTTATCCATGTTGCCCTTGACAACATCTCCAAGTTCCTGAAAGAGGGATTGCTCAAAGACCGCTTCAATTTTGAGAACGAGAGTTTCGAGCAGGTCACCGAAGCGGTGGAGAACAAGTATTCGGTGAATATCCCCATGCGCTTCTACTACAAAGGGAAATTCCGTAAAGGATGTGTGTCCATCTCCAATCCGTTCCGAGGTACCTGGGTCGTGGGTACTCCCGGTTCGGGTAAGACTTTCAGTATTATCGAGCCGTTCATACGCCAGCACTCCGCCAAGGGCTTCGCTATGGTGGTCTATGATTATAAGTTCCCTACCTTAGCCACCAAACTATACTACCATTATCTGAAAAACAAGCGATTGGGGAAGACACCGCCCAACTGCCAGTTCAACATCATCAACTTCGTGGATGTGGAGTATTCCCGACGCGTGAACCCCATACAGGCGAAATACGTCCCTAATCTTGCCGCAGCCAGCGAGACCGCAGAGACCCTGCTGGAATCCCTGCAGAAAGGCAAGAAAGAGGGCGGCGGCGGTTCCGATCAGTTTTTCCAGACCTCAGCCGTCAACTTTCTCGCGGCCTGTATCTATTTCTTTGTGAACTATGAGAAAGAGCCCTACGATTCCTCCGGCAGACAGCTCTATGCCGACAAGGTACAGGATCCGGTGACAAGGATATGGAAGCCGACAGGCATCGTGCGCGAATACAAGGACGGCCCGTTGACGGAACCTGCTTACTGGCTCGGCAAGTACAGCGACATGCCGCATATCCTCTCGTTTCTAAACCAGAGCTATCAGACCATCTTCGATGTGCTGCAGACCGACAACGAGGTGGCACCGTTGCTCGGTCCGTTCCAGACCGCCTTGCAGAACAAGGCGATGGAACAGTTGGAAGGAATGATAGGCACGCTCCGCGTCTATATCTCACGCCTTGCCACCAAGGAATCGTACTGGATATTCCATCGTGACGGCGATGACTTCGACCTGAAGGTCAGCGATCCGAAGAACCCGTCCTATCTGCTTATCGCCAACGATCCCGAAATGGAAAGTATCATCGGTGCGTTGAACGCCCTTATCCTGAACCGCCTTGTCACGCGAGTGAACACAGGGCAAGGAAAGAACATACCGGTAAGCATCATTGTTGATGAGCTTCCAACACTGTATTTCCACAAGATAGACCGTCTGATAGGCACGGCACGAAGCAACAAGGTGTCCGTCACGCTCGGTTTCCAGGAGCTGCCGCAACTTGAAGCCGACTATGGCAAGGTTGGAATGCAGAAAATCATCACGACAGTGGGCAATGTAGTGAGCGGTTCGGCGAGAAGCAAGGAGACGCTGGAATGGCTGTCGAATGACATCTTCGGTAAGGTGGTGCAACTCAAGAGAGGTGTTACCATCGACCGTGATAAGACTTCGATCAATCTGAACGAGAACCTTGACAGCCTTGTGCCGGCAAGTAAAATTTCCGATATGCCGACAGGCTGGATATGCGGACAGACGGCACGGGATTTCGTAAAGACCAAGACAGGACGAGGCGACAGCATGAACATCCAGGAATCGGAAGAGTTTCAGACCACCAAGTTTTTCTGTAAGACGGATTTCGACATGGCGGAAATAGCTAAGGAGGAAGCCGGGTATGTTGAACTGCCCAAGTTCTACACCTTCCCGTCAAAGGAGGAACGTGAGCGTGTGCTGTACAAGAACTTCCTACGTGTGGGAATCGAGGTAAAAACAATGATAGCGGAAATACAGCGGAGAACCCATGCGAAATAAGCTCAGAACATTTGTCACCGTCCTGCTTGCCAGCGTGTGCATAGTCTCAAATGCCACCTCGCCGATGATGCGGCGGCTCATGAAGTTACCGCCGTTTGAACGGGCTGTCCTGATAATAAAGCATTATGAGACCCTTCATCGCCCGGAGCACTGGCCGATCATCGGCTACGGTCATGTCGTTCAGCGGGGTGAACCGTACCGTAAAGGCGTGCAGATGACGGAAAGTCAGGCTGACAATCTGCTCAGAAAGGACTTGCGGAAATTCTGCGCCCTGTATCGGTCATACGGAGCAGACAGCCTCCTTTTGGCTTGTCTAAGCTATAATTGTGGTCCAGCAAAGGTTCTTGGAGGAAAGAAATATAAGAAAAGTCGCTTGTTGCGGAGACTTGAAGTTGGAGATAGAAACATAATGACTAACTATCTTTCATTCTGCAGGCTGAATGGCAAACCCCATTCAGGGATCAGGCTTCGCCGATGGGTAGAGTATAATTGTCTTTATTCAGACTTAAAATGGAAGCCAAATAATTACAATTATATTGATAGAGGTATATCTATTCAGGCAAAATAACCGTTAGCATTCAACTAATCCCGTATTACAAAGTCTATAAATTAAAAATATCTTACTTTCTACGAGTTTCTTAAACGATACCTTGTTCTTTTAAAATGTGCTATAACAACAGATTCGCTACATTAGCTTACTGAATTTTTACGCTCGTCGGGACGGGTGGTCCCGCCCCTTGGCGCAGATTGTTCTCAGACCGATGAGTTTAAAAGCTTAAAACAATCTCCTGTAACAAAATCCTTTCTCCGCCACTCTTTTTTTCTTGGGGTCTCAACAACTGCACCAGTGAACTTCTGAGGGTGATATTCCTTGTACACTCATCAAGATCAAATCACTTTATATCTTTTGAAGGGCAGAATCATTGGTGTTATAGAGAAGCTTGAAGACTCCCTATTCAAGCTTCATGTTGTAAATGATCGAACCACCATACTCTACATGGAGTATCTTTAATCTAGTCAATGATTTGCTAATAAAGATGTGACGTCACCATACTGAACGTTCATGTCCATGAGATTGGTTATAATGCCACTTAATAAAAGCTTTTACGCATGTCAGTCATGGGTACAGGAAAAATCTGTTGAAATCATTGAAGTTGAACGTAGGTTACTGACATACAAGAATCAACGAATGGAGCACTTCCAAGGATAATTCACTGTTGATACAATAGAATTTGCCTTCCTCGAAAGCCTGTGTTGTGAAAGTAATCACGGATGGAAATTCCTGTAGACTTCCATTTGTCATGAATATTTTTTGATTCTTCTAAAGCTAAGTTCTTCATTGTTTCATCGTTTTAAAATTCGCGCAAAACTATGAAATACTTTTAGTGGATAAAATACGGGGTTAACTGAATGCTTACATTAATTACATAAAGAGAATTTTTATAGTTTTGAGGCCAATTTATTCACTTTTGTACTGTGCGAGTTTATCCAATGAAGTGTCGAAGAATGGACTCTCCGTTTGAATATGGGTAGGGCAAGAGGCATACTGCAACCAATAGAGCGATGAATACGATGGAGATGATTATTATGCTCCAGCGTACTAATGAGGATGGTATTTCTCCTATGAGTTTACGGACTTTTTCTGAACGAAGTTCCATATTATCGTGTGGGGAGGGAGTGGGAGCCATTTTAATTTCCGAGTTCAAGTTGGTTTTTAATGAGGTTATAGTATGCACCTTTTGTCTCTATTAGAGAGGTATGATTACCGGATTCAACAACCTTACCTCCATCAAGAACTATAATTTGATCTGCGTTTTTGACCGTAGATAGACGATGAGCGACAATAACCACTGTGCGACCTTTATAGAATTCATTGAGGTTCTCAACGATAGCTCTTTCATTTTTCGCATCAAGAGCATTTGTAGCTTCATCAAGGAAGATAAAATCAGGGTTCTTATAGACAGCACGTGCTATAAGTATACGTTGCTTCTGTCCTTGACTAAGTCCAATTCCATCTCTACCAATTTGTGTGGAATAACCCATAGGTAAACTTATAATATAATCATGTATTTGGGCAATTTTAGCAGCTTCAATTAACTTAATTTCGTCAATATCTTCATCTCCAATAGCGATATTACGAGATATAGATTCTGAAAAAATAACGCCATCTTGCATTACTACACCACAATGAGATCTCCACCATTTTATATTGTAATTAGTAAGATTACTATTTGCCAAAGCTATTTCTCCATTCAAGGGAGCGTAAAATCCGAGAAGTAGTTTTAAGATGGTAGTCTTGCCACTTCCGGAAGCTCCAACAATAGCTGTTACCTTTCCCTGTGGTATTGTAAAAGATATATCCTCTAATATATTTTTTCTTGCATGTTTATTGTATTTAAAATCAACGTGTTTCAAGCAAATATTTCTATTATCAGAATGGAAAGATGTCCATTGGTTGGACTGTGTTTCTTCCTCTTTTACCATATGTATTTCGTTAATTCGTTCAAGAGATAGCTTTACATCTTGAAATGAATTGACGAAAGACATCAATTGCTCAATAGGAGAATTTAATTGACCAATTATATATTGTACAGCAAGCATTGCACCCAAGGTCATTTCTTCATTTATAACTGAAGTTGCAGCAATAACAGTTATGATTATATTTTTAGCTTCGTTTATAAAGACAGATCCCGCTTCTTGTATTTGTTGAAGTTTCAAAGCTTTTATTTGAACAGAAAATAAATCTGCCTGATTATCTTCCCATTCCCATCTGCGTCTTTGTTCACATCCTTGCAATTTTATTTCTTGTATGGATGTGATGAATTGAAATGTACGGTCTTGATTTTTTGCCTGAAAACCAAATAACTCGTAATCTATAATTTTACGTCTATGTAGGAATAGAGTGATCCACCCTGCATATAATATACTTCCGGCTAAGAATATTAAGAATATTGAAATTTCATAGAAAGAAAGAACTATTCCAAGAACACAGAAACTAACAAATGAAAAAAGTAAGCTTAAAACCTGATTTGTAAGAAAACTTTGAATACGGTTATGATCTCCCATTCTTTGCATAAAATCACCTACCAATTTGGATTCAAAAAAAGACATAGGCAATTTAAGCAACTTGATAAAAAAGTCACTGACTAAAGAAAGATTTAGTCGTATGGATATATGCAATAAAAGCCACCGACGGATAAAATCTATTGACGTTTTACCGCCAACAATCATTAATTCTCCAATTAAAACCAACCAAATAAAATTTATGTCTTTTCTTTTAATTCCGATGTCAACAATTGCTTGAGTTAAAAATGGCAATACTAATTCCAATATACACCCTACAAATAGCCCTATGGCAATAACAGAGAGATGTTGCTTGTAGATTCTGAGATATTTGCTGATGACATTTAAAGAATATACTGGTCTTAGGATAGAAGAATCTTTTTTTTCAAAGAATTGATTTGACGGTTCAAGAAATAAGCATATACCAGCTTTAGGAACCGAATTTGTAAAACTCCAATGTTTTACAAATTCGGTCTCATTATAAACCATTCTACCCATGCCTGGGTCTGCAATATAAAATTTATTATTGCTGTATCGATAGAATACTACAAAATGGTTCTGATTCCAATGTAAGATGCAGGGTTTATTTATTGTTTTTAAAATTGTTAGAGAAAGTTGGAGTGATGTAGCTTTGAAACCTATAAATGTGGCAGCATCTTTAATTCCAAGTAAGGAGACTCCTTCAACGGTAGGTTCACAAATTTTTTCCATTTCTTCAAACGAATATGTTTTACCATAGTATTTACATATCATTTGTAGACAAGATATACCACATTGAATAGCATCCCGCTGTAAGATGATCGGAAATTTCTTCATGAGGAAAATCTTAAAATTCCATTTACAATCATTGATCTTATTGTTCTGTCAAGAATGGTCTTAACATTAGTGTCATTTACAGAAAAACATAGTTTATTGGCAATATAGCCCCCTATGTTGTGTAATGTATCCGATTTAACAGAAAAAAGATAGTCTATTATATTTACTTTTATTCCACACACTAAGATGGTGATAATCTTCATTAGCATTGGGTCTGGAATGTTAACTAAGTAAATCTTATTTTTTTTATTTATTTGAGTAGAACTTCTATACGTGCTTTTTTTTAAGTATAAAATAGCCTGTTCATATGAAATTTCAGAAATACGAATATTATTTGATAATTCAAATTTATACTTAGAAGACCAAAGCGAACTTATATCCCACAGTTTATCTGTGTTGGATTTCAATTCAAAATGAATGGCTTTTGAATTAATAAGCAGCTCAGTGTTCATTTGATTTATTGATATTTCCTTTCCAAAGAAGGGAGAAGAAGCGTCATGTATGCTTGAAAGACTATTGTTGTCCGATAGTTGACTCTGAGTTATAGATGTAGGGTTATATAAATCCCATTCGGGGAAATTTATAAGAGGGAATATGCTATTTTCATAGCAAACCTTGGTTATACGATGTCCCAATTCGGGATCAATATGATTAAGATATTGGCTGACAAATACATACGAACTCATTTTTCTTTTTAGGTTTGCCAGCAGATGCATATATTCTGATTTTGGAGAATATGTTAAGTCCATTGGTAACCAATCAAACTTTGTACTGAGCATCTCTCCCCTTGTACAGAGTCCTAGCGTTCTATGGCGTTCTTGTGCCATAAGATAGAAGAATAATTGTTCATAAATTGAATTTACAAATCCATCATTAAGATCTCTGAGTATGGTTTTGTTGGTGTCAACAAAGTTAAAAGCCTCTCTAATGTATGATTGGATGAAAGAAATGTCATTTCCTCCTAAAATTCCAGCATTGATTACACGAAGAATAGGCTGATTTTTGTATTCGTTCAGCACTAGGGATGGAAGAATGCATTTACTTGAAATTAATTTTTCAAGAGTACGTCGATTATACATTTGATCATCGTATTCAATATTTTGTCCAATAACATCGGATTTAAGTATTGAGTCTGATAATTTTTCAAACATAAACCAATCACAATCTACGTGAAGGAATGGCTCATGCTGGAGTGAGTATGTAAGTATCTTGGGAAGAGCCCAGAGGTTACATCCTTGATATTCATCCATGAAGTCTGGTATTTCAATGACGTGGTCGTATGGTATTTTGAATTCATCGAGGATTAAACTTTTAACTCGCTGATTGCAATATAAGGTTACCTTCTTGAAATGCTTTTTTAGCAGAAGGCAACTCAAAGCCATACTTTTCCAATTCATATCAGGAGACAAAAAACCGGCATTATCTTGAATGGGATTTTTTTTGTCTTTATAGCTATAAAAAGTCTGTATGATATTCATAATTTAAAAGTTATGATGCCATCAAACAAGCATTGCTTGAGAAATGAGGATATTTGGTTCATTTGAGAGTTTATAGCTCCGTTAAGTATGAGCTCTCTTATATTACCTTGATGAATAATGGATTCCAATAATTGAAATTTTTTCTTAGACCAGATGAATTCGTCAATTTTATTAAAAGTAGGATTATATAACTGAAGAATAATAGGGACTGTAGGCAATGTTTTTTTTGTATTATACAAAAGCAAACTGACTAAAGAAGACGAGGCATCCACAATATTGAGGTATGGATTTAAAGTCACTCTAAACTCTTTAAAGCTATGCGCATCCTTTCGAAATTTGTCAATAAGTTGATTGTGTTCCTTTTGCAGACTTAAAAAGAAATCGCGTTGTTGACTATGCTTTATTAAAAGTTTTTTAGTATTGATTTCAAAGAGCGTCACTTCTGATAGACTTTCATTCGATAAATCAAATAGTTCTTTGAGTTTATTGCTACGAGAGAATAACTCTATATTTTCATCAGTACTATCTGAATAGTCGGTGTTGAAGCTACTTTTTACTCCTAACTTCCTACATACAGATATAATTCTTTCGTATTCTTTGGGAAAATCCGATTGCATTTTATAAGCAATGAATCGATTACATCTGATGTTATCTTTATATTCCATGACATGGAGATATTTCAAATCCTCTAAAGATAAAATTTGAAATGGCACATGAGCCTCTTTCATGTCAAAATCTGTTATAGGTTTATCATAGAAAGTTGTAACGTCTCTTTTATGGTTCTTTGTCATGCCAAAGAATAACCATTGTTCGAACACAACATTATAAAGAAATTTTCTATCTGAAGCTGATATTTGCGATACATTACTGTCTATGAACTTCTGAATCTCAAATAGATATTTTTGGAAAAAAGAAATGTCATTTCCTCCTAGTAGTCCAGCATTATACGAATTAATATATTTGCCATCGTAACATACCTTTATATAATTAGGAATATTAATATTATCTTTAATAATCTGATTATACACATCCATGTAAAATTTGGAATCCCTTTCCAAATGTTGAGCAACTAGTGGAGCACTGCGTAACTCCGAAGGGAGTGGTGTCCACATAAAAATGTCATTGTCAATATGGATAAAGGCATCACTTTGTGCTTTATAAGTGATGATTTTAGGCCAACAATAGAACCAATCAGAATAACCTCCTTTACATTCAACACTACGATATTCATCATATGGAAGTTCAAAAAGACTTTCAAAAAGATGAATCATATTTGTATCCCCATAGAAAATCAAGCGATCATTAGGATTATGCTGCTTTAGGAGAAGACAGCTATAGGCCATTGACAGCCAATTAATAATCGGCGATAAATATCCTCCAGCATAATTTATATTATTGATGGAGATATTTTTGTTGAAGTAAGACTGAATTATATTCATAATGGTAACTTTGACTCTCCTCTTTTTTTGGCAATAAAATCAAGAAAAATACGATCATCCATGTTATAGACGAATGAAGGGCAACGTGGATTTCCATCAAGGAGTGCTAACGGACACAACCCACCACACAAAGGATAGTATTTACATTCATTGCAAGGATAAATCTCGCTGTTTAACAGTCGCTTAGGCATATCTTTTAGACAACTGCAATTCTTTATAGCGGAAGTGTTTTCAATTACATTACCAAGAGTAAATCCTCGCTCATTATAATAGTCTGAATAGGAGGTTTCAGAGCAATCAAAGATGTTACCGTCTGCGTCATACATTTCAGCATATTCATCTGTTCCGAGGCATTTGTAAGGAGCAGTTCTATGGGGTAATATACCAACAATAAAGCCATGCTCGATCATATACGCAATATGGTTTGTTGAATATTTTCCCAATGAAATACGTCCTTCTTCACTACCTGCACCATTATTTGACCAAGACACAACCGCTGTGGTATAGAATAATATTTTCCTTTGGAGATCCTTCTCTACCAACAATTTCAATAGAGGAAATACTCCTTCAACATTTCGTTCATCGACATTACATCTAACGCTTATGGGACACTGCATGAAGTCATAATGTTCAGAAGAGACAATATTCTCAAGGTTTCTGAAAATTTTATCAAAAGATCCTTTCCCACTACAAGTGAAGCGTCGCTGATCATGATATTCCCTACTTCCATCAAGTGTTATTTCGACTCTTTTAATGTTGAAAAAATCCTTTAATTCTTTATATAATTTCGATGACAGAGCATACCCGTTGGTAGTTATGTGACCGATATATTGAACACCGTAAGTTCTAGCCAAATCCTTTAAGCGAGTGTTCAGAATTGTCATATTCTTGAAAGCACATAGGGGTTCTCCACCAAACCAACCAATTTCAAGTGTTTTAAATTTTGCTAGATTCAATTTTTTTTCGACTCGTTTGATGATAGCCTCGATATGCTGATTATCCAAGTTTTTTTTTGAATGACGTTGACCGCAATAGTCACAAGCAAGCTGACAAGACGCTGTTGGCTGAATCGATATATATAATCGATCTTTCTTGTCTTTTGACATCTCTTGTTTGTTTTCTTGATTTATTTCGTATAACTCATCTTCTAAAACAGGAACCATAACCTTATTAAGAATCATAGTTTCTTTAACAGCCAAAGGCAGAGAATCGAACTGCTCATTCACGATACTCTGAAAATTATTATCAGAAACGAAGATGTTTTTACCTGTTCTCCCCGAAAATAGTAGACAAATCCTTGTTCCATTTGGCAAATTACGTACAACAGGAAATACGTATTTTGATTTTTTGTATTTCATAACAATTTTATTTTAGTTAAAAGAAAGAATGTCAGCCATCATTTGGTGACTTTTAATCAGAAAATGACAACTGACACACTTTCATTGTGATAAATACTTAGGCGCAGTTACCGAATGAGCAATTGTTGTAATTGCCCCAGCAGACCCATTTGCCACCATAAATATCATCAGCCTTTTCATCATCAAGAACAATGCACTCGTCATCGAGATGTTCAAGATTTAAGCCTTCTGTCAGTTTGGATAAACTATTGTTTTCCATAATGAAATGAATGGATATTGGTTAGTCCTACTCTTTTCAAGATTTTCGGATTCCTCTGATTTGCATTCTTCCTAAAATCCGCAAATATTTTTTCGAGTGTCTGATTTAGCCCTTGCTTGTGACGATTCTGTCTGACTCTGGGCTTAGAAACGCTTGTCATTACTTGTATGCAGACACCTT
>JBHADT010000030.1:0-16472 GCA_041855205.1 Bacteroides sp. | reverse complement strand
TCAAAGCCTGCGATGCCGTATATCAGAGGCAGCGAACCGCCTATCCCACATTGAAAGGGTATGTGGAGATCCATCGGGGAGAATCAAGCACTGAAGGGGCGACGGCAACGAGTAAGGTTATCAAGACATACAAGTACGAGTAATAAGGAAGAAACATCTTCCATACCACACCCGTGTGGTTTCGGGAACCGTACAGGTGTGGTTCAATTACCATACCTGTACGGTTCGAGTAGTATACCCGTATCGTATCCCGAATATACTACGGGTATATCCGGGTCTTGCCGCTACATCTCATGAATCATCCTGCTTCGGAATGATTCATGAGATGTATCTTTAACCTGAACCAAACTCACAATTTTGGCACTCTTTTTGCTCTTATATTATATAATACATATATCTTATGAAAGAGGAAATCATACAAGAGCAATACGAACGAATAGCCAACTTGCTTAAAAACAAACGTCTGAGAGAGGCCATTGAGCTTCTGGAGTCCTTTCTTTCCATAAGGAACAATTGGACACTGCATAACAAGTTGGAACAAATCCGGACTTCTTACGGATATATGTTGCAGTATATGCGCCAAGGAGTAAAGGATCCCGAACGGCTGAAACTGCACCAGCAACTTATAGCCGATACTTGGGAAGTTGCCGATCAGACTCGTCTGGCAGCACTTGATGAGGTTTCTTCAAAATATTATCACACTCTGCGTAAAAACCCCAAGTTACTTCCACTATCCGGGAATCTCCTCACTCTGCAGCACATTTTGGAGAGTTTCCAAGACGAGTTGGCTGTCTCCCGGCTCACCAATAATCAAGGCATGGATGCGATTTTGGAAAGGCACGAAAAAGCACATCGCACACTCTTTCTTTCTACATGGTGCAACAGCCGGTGGGATATGGAAACAAACGTACAGGCAAACGGCATACTCCAATCCGAACTCATGCCGACAAACGATTTGTGTCTATTGGTCAGTGCAGTTACACTGAGCTTGACAGAGTGTTTCGATGAACGTAAATTCCATTGGTTACTGGATGCCGCCATGCATATGAAAGCAACCATCAGTCAGCGTGCCTTGGTAGGTATTGTCTTCACACTTCATTTCTATCCCGAACGCCTCATGCTTTACCCGGGCATAAAACAACGTTTCTCATTGCTGGAAGAAACGCCGGAATTTGCCAAAAGGTTGAATATAATCTATCTCCAGTTGCTCCGCAGTCAGGAAACCGAGAAAATAAACAAAAAGATGCGGGAAGAAATCATTCCCCGGATGCTCAAAAGCGTAAGCAAGCTGCGCAACATGAAAATAGATTTGGAAGAGTTGGACGAGAATGATTTGAATCCCGACTGGGAACAACACATTGGAGATGCAGGGCTGGAAGAAAAAATGCGCGAAATGAGTGAGCTCCAGATGGAGGGGGCAGATGTATATATGAGTACTTTCTCACAACTGAAAGGATACCCTTTCTTCAGAGAATTACCTAACTGGTTCTACCCTTTTGATTACACACACTCCTCTATTATACGGCAAACGGGAGTGGAACCGGAAAAGGAAAAATCCATTTTAGCCATGGTACTGCAATCCGGATTTTTCTGTAACAGTGACAAGTACTCTTTCTGTTTCACCCTTTCGCAGCTCAGTAAAGAACAACGAGAAATGATGCTTGGGCAAATGCCCACCCAGGAACAGATCGATTTCATGGAAGAGAACAATGCACTCTCCCTGAAAAAATACTCGGAAAACGAAGAAATCATCGGTAACCAATACATACAAGACCTATACCGCTTCTATAAGTTAGGGCAACGGCGGTTTGAATTCCATAATATCTTTCAGGAACGAATTGCCCTGTATAATTTACCCCTACTTAAGCAACTGGCAAGCAATGCCGACTTTCTGCGCCCCATAGCGGAATTTCTCTTCCGTAAGGAACGTTACATCGAAGCCTTGGAAATATACCGCCTGCTAATTGACAGAAACCAAGCCGATGCTTACGTATTTCAAAAGGCCGGCTTCTGTCTGCAAAAAGAAAAACATTATGAGGAAGCTGCCGATGCATACAGAAAAGCCGAGATGATAAATCCAGATCATTTATGGACTCTTCGTCACCTGGCCACCTGCCACCGGTTGTTGAAAAACCTTTCGACAGCCATTGCGTATTACCGCAGGATAGAGGAGATTCAGCCCGAGAATCATTCGACTCTGTTTTATATAGGAAGCTGTCTGGCAGAGTCCGAACAGTACGAAGAGGCATTGCAATATTTCTTCAAGTTGGACTTGTTGTCGAACAACAACATCAAGGCATGGAGAGGCATCGGCTGGTGTTCGTTCGTAATCGGAAAACACGAACAGGGCATGAAATATTACCTCAAAATTCTTGCCAACAAACCTCAGGCTACGGACTATCTCAACGCCGGACATATTGCATGGGTGCTGAATCATGTGGAAGAAGCAACCGGATTCTACGAAAAAGCATTGGAACTCTGCCCCAACAAAGAGATATTCATCGAGATGTTCGACAAAGATTCGGACAGCCTTCTAAAACTTGGAATCAAGGAAGAAGAAATTCCTCTGATGAAAGACCTTATAAACACTAAATAAAAAGTAGAGAAAGATAGAAGGAAAGAGAATATAGAAAATATTTATTAGCACATCACGATTATTTTCCTACTTTTGCGGACAAAGAAGCACTCAGACAAGCCTGGACGCCCCATAGATACATGAAAAAGATAACACCTGTCAGAAGAAACATTCGTTTCCGTAGCTGGAGCCGGAAAGCATACGCCGTTTTCGCCAGCTTGGGACAATGCGTTACAATCGGACATCTGAAGAATGACGTAACAGACTGCTCACTCTCCAAACAACAGAAAACCAGTGGTAACATATGTCTCGCAGACAGTGATGAAGATGAATGCCTCTTTCAGATAAACGCAATAGAAAGGGAGTGCGTCACAGACATTCTCGAAAGTTTATTCGAACGAACCATATTGCCTTTGTTCCGAATAACCGGCACGGTTAGGGCATCCGTCCTCACCGTATATTCTTATGCCGAAACCCGTTTAACAAACGAAATACAAAGACGCGAACAATATCGAATGACTGATATTGTCCGCGTCTTTTTCATATCTCTTCTACACAAAACGGAGCCTCTCCTCCCCAAAACAGAAGAGTAACAAACCACCCCAACCCAAAATATCTCCATGCAAATAGAAGAAATCAAAAACCGAATACTTTCAGGTATAAACATCAGTCTTGAGGAAGCCAAATGGCTGGAAAAACAACCGGATAAAGAAGCCCTATACGAGGCTGCACATGAGATAACCACTGCACGAGCATCGCAGGAGTTCGATATGTGTTCCATTATCAATGCCAAGTCCGGACGCTGCCCGGAGAATTGTAAATGGTGCGCTCAGTCAGCCCACTATCAAACACGTGCCGACGTATACGAACTGGTAGATAAAGAAGAATGCCTGCGACATGCCAAACACAATGAGTCGCAGGGAGTGGCTCGCTTTTCACTGGTAACCAGCGGAAGAAAACCCTCCGCGCGCAATATCGAGAAATTGTGCAACTCGGTCCGGCATATTAGACGCCACTCTTCCATACAACTTTGCGCCTCACTCGGCCTGCTCAATGAAGAGGAGCTACACCGGTTATACGAAGCAGGCGTAACCCGCTATCATTGCAACCTTGAGACTGCTCCCAGTTACTTCCCCACTCTGTGCAGTACTCACACACAAGAGGAAAAGCTCGCTACGCTCGCTGCCGCCCGTCGTGTAGGTATGGATATATGCTGCGGTGGTATCATCGGTATGGGTGAGAGTGCCGAACAGCGTATCGAGTTTGCCTTTACCCTGCGCGAATTGAATGTTCCATCCATTCCTATCAATCTGCTGCAACCCATAGAAGGCACCCCACTGGAACATCAAACTCCACTAACTGAAGAAGAGATATTAACTACCATCGCTCTTTTCCGTTTCATCAATCCCGAAGCCTACCTACGCTTTGCGGGCGGACGCTCTCAACTCAGCAAAGAAGCTGTCAAAAAGTCACTCTACATCGGGGTCAATTCTGCCATCGTAGGCGACCTGCTCACCACGCTCGGTTCAAAGGTTTCAGAAGACAAGAAATTGATAGAGTCTGCCGGCTATCACTTCAGCGACTCTCAATTCGACAGAGAACATTTGTGGCATCCTTACACCTCCACCACCAATCCATTGCCGGTATATAAAGTGATACGTGCGGAGGGAGCAACCGTCACGTTGGAAAGCGGGCAAACACTAATCGAAGGCATGTCGTCGTGGTGGTGTATGATACATGGATATAATCATCCCATATTGAATGAAGCTATTCAAACACAGCTCGGAAAGATGTCTCATGTCATGTTCGGGGGATTCACACACGAGCCTGCCATCGAACTTGCCAAATTGTTACTGCCGTTAGTTCCCCCTTCCATGCAAAAGGTATTTTATGCCGATTCAGGGTCCGTTGCGGTAGAAGTTGCCATGAAGATGGCAGTGCAGTATTGGCATGCACGCAGTCAGTCGGAGCACTCTCTGTCACATCTCGCCGGAAAGAAAAACTTTGTTACCATTCGTAACGGATATCATGGCGACACATGGAATGCAATGTCCGTTTGCGATCCCATAACAGGCATGCATTCGCTCTTCGGAGATGCATTGCCCATACGCCATTTTGTTCCCGCACCGGAATCTCGCTTCGGGAGTACGTGGAATCCGGAGGATATCCAACCGCTTCGCCAACTTGTGGAAACCCACCATGCAGAGCTTGCCGCTCTTATTCTCGAACCTGTGGTACAAGGAGCGGGTGGAATGAGATTCTATCACCCGCAATACCTCCGCGAGGCCGCACGTATTTGCGATGAGTACAATCTGTTGCTGATATTCGATGAGATAGCCACCGGATTCGGACGAACGGGTAAACTCTTTGCTTGGGAACACGCACAAGTGGAACCGGATATTATGTGTATCGGCAAAGCGCTGACCGGAGGATATCTGACCCTATCCGCCGTACTGACCAGCAATGCCATAGCGGACACCATATCGAACCATACGCCGGGAGTGTTTATGCACGGTCCTACCTTTATGGGTAATCCGCTTGCTTGTGCAGTGGCTTGCGCCTCCATCCGTTTACTCACCTCTCCCGAATATAACTGGAAAGATAAAGTACGCGCAATCGAAAGACAACTGAACCAGGAACTTGCGGCAGCCAAGACCCTTCCGGGAGTAGCCGATGTGCGTGTATTGGGAGCCATCGGCGTGGTGGAACTTCACCGGCCGGTGGATATGAAACAGATGCAACGACGTTTTGTGGAAGAAGGTATCTGGGTACGTCCGTTCGGCAAGCTGGTGTATGTGATGCCGCCATTCATCATCAATCCGGAAGAACTTTCCAAACTCACGAAAGGTATCATCCGGATCATAAAGGAAATCCCATAATTTCTATTTACGGATAAATATCATCAGCGATTAGTTATGCTATTTCTCACAGAAATGGAGCAAGAACTCCAAAAGCTGCATGCGGAGAATAACCTCCGCAAACTCCCCGTCCTAAGACATGAGGGAGATGAAATATCTGCCAATGGCATGCGCATGCTGAATCTCTCTTCCAACGATTACCTTGCACTCGCCGGGGAACAATCGTTGCGAGAAAGATTTCTTACAGGGCTGACCCCGGCTGATTTTCTGGCTTCCTCCTCCTCTTCACGACTGCTTACGGGCAATTTTTCCGTCTACGAAGAGTTAGAGTCGACTCTCGCCGAAATTTTCGGCACGGAAGCCGCATTGGTGTTCAACAGCGGCTACCATGCCAATACCGGCATACTCCCCGCCGTAAGCGATGCGCATACCCTGTTGCTTGCCGACAAACTCGTGCATGCCAGTCTCATAGACGGTATCCGGCTTTCAGCGGCACGCTGCATACGTTACCGGCACAATGATATGGAACAACTGGAACGATTGCTCGAAACGCATCATCGCTCTTACAAACAAATTATCATCGTCACCGAAAGTATTTTCAGCATGGACGGAGATGAGGCGGATTTACGCGCGCTCGTACATCTGAAAAAGAAGTACGGCAACGTGCTTCTATACGTAGACGAGGCACACGCATTCGGCGTACGAGGATTGCATGGGCTGGGATGCGCCGAAGAAGCAGGATGCATTGCCGATATCGATTTTCTTGTTGGTACTTTCGGTAAAGCGGCAGCCTCCGTAGGAGCATACATCGTGTGCAGGAGCATACTCAGGGAGTATCTCGTGAACCGGATGCGTACTTTTATCTTCACCACCGCCCTGCCACCTATCAACATTGCCTGGACTCTCTTCATTGTGAAGCAGTTGAAGAGTTTTCAATCCCGCAGAGAGTATCTGAAAGAGATAAGCCTGAAAATTCGTGAAACGCTTGCCTCACAACACATTCCATGCCCAAGCCAAAGCCACATTATCCCCTTTATCGTCGGGAAAAGCGCCGATGCCGTACAACTTTCCGCGATATTGCAGGGATATGGTTTTTACGTACTTCCCGTACGTCCGCCCACCGTACCCGAAGGAACTTCCCGTATTCGTTTTTCATTGAATGCGGGTATTGACCGGGAAGAAGTTGAAAGGTTGATCGATATTCTCCGGAATATCCGGATAAATAAAGAGCACGGATAAGCGGGACAAAACATATTACACGGAGATTTACGAAATACCATATAGAAAACAAACAATGATACAAAAATTTATCATACGTAAACATCATCCCCGTCTGCTCATTTTCTTTGCCGGATGGGGAGCGGACGAAACCCCATTCAAAGGATACTGCCCTCCGGAAAGCGACTTTCTTATTTGCTATGACTACCGTACACCCGATTTCGACATCTCCGTATTAGAGGAATATGGCGAAATTAACGTTGTCGGATGGTCCATGGGGGTGTGGGTGGCGGCTCAAACCCTCGGCAGATGGCAAGAACGGGATAAAAATTTGTTGAAAACCTCTCGCAGCATAGCCATAAACGGTACAATGTTTCCAATAGACGAGTCGAAAGGCATTCCGCCTGCCATCTACCGAGGTACACTCGACGGGCTTACGGAAGCCTCGCTGCATAAGTTTCTCCGCAGGATGTGCGCCGACGGAAAATCCTTTAGGGAATTTCTCAGTGTCACTCCCCGGCGTCCGCTGGAAGAGTTGAAAGAGGAACTTATCCGGATTGAGAAGCGATATATTACATCACCTCCCTGTTCGTTTCGATGGACGGAAGCTGTAGCCGGAAGCAATGACCGCATCATTCCGCCGGAAAACCAGGTCCGTTCATGGCTCGAAGTTTGTTCCCCACATGCCGGCAGTTCAGAAGATAAAGTAAAACCCTCCCCGGATTCTTTTATTCTGCGTCAAACGGAAGATGCGCACTATCAATCCGGATTATTCAAACACTACCTGGAAGAAACATGGATAAACAGCTAATCGCCAAACGCTTTTCTCGTGCCAGAGACACCTATTCGCATGAGGCACGGGTACAACAGCAAGTGGCGGATAAAATGATGCAGCTTTTACAGACGCACACACCCACCGGAACATTCCGCCATGTGGTGGAATTCGGTTGCGGTACGGGAAGCTATTCACGCGTTCTGAAGCAGTCGCTCCGTCTCGACACACTGCTGTTGAATGACCTCTGTGGAGAGATGAGGGAATCTCTTACCGACATACTATCTGCAACGCAAACGACCGAAGTACAAACAACGAATCCGACTCCCCCCGCCGTTGCAACGCAAAACGGACGAATAACCTTTCTTGCCGACGATGCGGAGTATGCGGAATTCCCTAACGGAAGCGATCTCATAACTTCCTGTTCAACCCTGCAATGGTTCAATTCGCCGGAGCATTTCTTTAAACGCTGCCACCGGTTCCTTGCACCTGAGGGATACTTAGCTTTCAGTACCTTTGGAATGGAGAACATGTATGAGATCCGCTCACTCACCGGACACGGACTGCGTTATTTATCGCTCGAGAAACTCTCAAGCCTGTTACATCCGCTGTTCGAGGTTATATATAGGGAAGAAGAGATCGTACGCCTCACCTTTGACAACCCTCTACAAGTGTTGCAACATCTGAAGCAGACCGGAGTCACCGGTACAGAGAAGACGGTATGGACACGCGGTCGTTTGCAGACTTTTTGCGAGGAGTACACTCGCCTGTTCGCTGTCTCGCACGAGAAAGTATCACTCACCTATCACCCCATCTATATCATCGCCCGCAAAAGAAATATTCCGGCAACGATTCGCCGGAATCATCCTGAAACGAAGCGATTTATAAAAACATACATGAAATGAAAGAAAATATTTACTTTGTCAGCGGTATCGACACGGATGCGGGAAAGTCATATTGCACGGCGTATTTTGCCGGAAAACTGGCAAAAGAGGGGAAAAAAGTCATCACCCAGAAATTTATCCAGACCGGCAACACCGGTTACTCCGAAGACATCGAACTGCACCGTAGACTGATGGGCATTCCCTTCACTCCGGAAGATCGCGAAGGACTCACCATGCCCGAAATCTTTTCCTATCCCTGTTCTCCACATCTCGCATCACGAATAGATGGCCGACCCATCGATTTCCGGAAAATAGAGTATGCTACCCAAGAGTTGAGCCGACGATACGACATCGTACTGGTAGAAGGTGCCGGAGGACTGATGGTTCCGCTTACAGAAAACTACCTGACTATCGACTACATCACCGACAAGAGATTTCCTTTGGTATTTGTAACCTCTGGTAAATTGGGCAGCATCAACCACACTCTGCTAAGTCTGGAAGCAATACGGCACCGGAATATCCGTCTTCATGCAGTGCTATATAACCTTTATCCCACCCTCGAAGACAACACTATACAAGCAGATACACAAGAATACATCCGCAAACACCTCGATGTGCATTTTCCGGACGCCTGCTTCATAACGGTTCCAATCATGAAATAACACGTCGGGAAAATGAGGAAAAACATAGAGCGCTTATGCGTAAGAATACACACTCGTGCAGAGGCGTTTTCAGTATGTTCCGTAGCACATTTTCCATTATTTTGCGTAATTTCGCAGCATTTATTATTCTCACCATAAGTTTAAATGGAAGCATTTGCACTGACCACGGCAGAAGTGTTTTTACTTGCCGCTACCGTTGTACTGTTTATCATACAATCGTGCTACTATCTGTGTCTCTATAACCTCATTTATCGTCGTTCCCGAAAAGTCGAACAAGGCCGCATCTCCTTTAACGAAGAGTTTCCTCCTCTGTCCGTCATTATTTGTATCCATGAAGATGTCGAGAAACTGCAGCTAAATCTGCCCGCCATCCTCGAACAAGACTATCCTGAGTTCGAAGTCATCGTCATCAACGATGGAAATACGGAGGAAAGCGAAGATTATCTGACTTTGCTGGAGGAAAAATATCCACATCTCTATCACAGTTTCATTCCCGCTTCTTCGCGCTATATTAGTCGTAAGAAACTATCTCTGACGCTTGGTATTAAGGCAAGCAAACACGACTGGCTCGTGTTCACCGAAGCCGACTGCCTACCCTCAAGCAACCGGTGGCTGCGCCTCATGGCACGCAATTTCACAGCCTCCACGCAGGTAGTACTAGGATACAGCGGATATGAACGCGGTAAAGGCTGGCTGCACAAACAAATTTCCTTCGACAACCTATTCACCTCCATGCGCTATTTGGGATACGCCCTTGCACATGCTCCTTACATGGGCATAGGACGGAATATGGCTTATAGAAAAGAACTATTTTACGAGCAGAAAGGATTCTCTGCCCATCTCAATCTAAAACAAGGGGATGATGACTTATTTATCAACCGGGTTGCCAATGCCGGCAATACGCGTGTAGAGACTGACCCGAATGCGGTAATGCGTATGCTCCCGGTACAGCGTTCCAAAGAATGGAGAGAAGAAAAAATCAACCATGTGGCAACAGGAGGATACTACCGTGGCATGCAGCGTTACCTTTCAGGTGGGGAAACGACCTCACGTCTTCTTTTTCATACATCATGGACAGCATTAACCGCTTTGGGAATATATAATGCACATTGGATAGCAGCCGGAACAGGCATATCGCTTTTCTTTATACGCTATGCCTTACAGGGAATCGTCGTCAACCATACTGCAAGAACTCTGAACGAGCCCCGGCGTTATCGCCTCACCTTGCCTTTGTTCGATCTGCTTCAACCCATACAGTCGCTACGCTGGAGACTGCATTACATATTCCGCCGGAAAAGCGACTTTATGAGAAAGTAAACTGCCTTATTCATAACGCATTGAGGTGGCAGGATGGATACGTGTTATAAGATAAGAAGGCCCTATCAATATCAGTACCGAAGCAAGCAGTGTGCCGATATTGAGAAGCAGAAAAAGCCAAACATTGAAAGAGACCGGTACAGTATCCATATAATAGGTTTCAGGATCAAGTTTCAGCAATCCGGTATGGCTCTGCAAGAAATAAAATGAAAGTCCTATCGCGTTTCCCCACAACATTCCTTTACCTATCAGCAATATGGCCAGCCACAGAAAGACTTTTCTGACGGTAGTATTGTCGGCGCCAAGGGATTTTAAAACACCAATCATCGCCGTACGCTCTATGATGATAATCAGTAAACCGGATACCATGGTGAAGCCCGCCACTCCTGTCATCAAGATCAGTATCACCCAAATATTAATATCCAATATACCAAGCCACGCAAACAGTTGTGGATTCAGTTCTTCTACGTGTCGTACACAGTAAGATTCATCATATTTATCGATGTAGTCACTCAGGCAATCTCCCAAATCGTAGGCTACGGTTTCCAATAAATCGTAATCACTAACACTTAATTCCACACCGCTCACCTGATCCGGCTGCCAGTGGTTCAACCGATTAACCGTATATATGTCCGTAATCAAAAAAAGATTGTCATATTCCGCAAAGTTTGTCTGGTAAATGCCTGCTACCTGCAAGCGGCGTGCACGTACGTTGTGGTCTTGTATATAATAAGTATCTATCTTATCCCCTAACTTCAGATGTAACTTCAGAGCAAGTGCACGGGAAATAATTACCTTATTAGAAGAAAGCGAATCGCAAAAAGAAGGGATCTCACCCTCAAGAAGATGTTTGCGAAAGAAAGTAGCATCGAATTCCTGCCCTACTCCCTTAAGTACCATCCCCTGAAAGCTATCGACGGTTTTCACCATGCCGGGTTTGGTAGAATAACGCTGCACATGCCGTACTCCCTGCCTGCCGGCAAATACCTGCAACAAACTGTCGTTAGCCATAACCGGACGTGTTTCAAATGAACGTACAGCATCTGCATTGCTCACTTGAATATGTAGTCCGAAGCCAACCAGCTTATCCCGTATCTGACTTTTAAATCCCACAATCACCGACACTGTCACAATCATTACAGCCAAACCGATGGCAATCCCCATCAGCACAATAAGCACGGCAGGACGGGAAATTCGCTTATCGTTATCGGTGTTACGATAGATACGATTGGCAAGAAAAAAAGGGAATGAAAAAGACATAAACGAAAAGAATCTTCAGGATTACACCTTTATTCTTCCCGGATATACTTCCAAAGCCTTTGCCAATACGAGAAGTGCACGGTTAAGATCTTCTTTTTTGAGTACGTAAGCAATGCGCACTTCATTACGTCCCGCACCCGGAGTGGTGTAAAATCCGGACGCAGGAGCCATGAAGACAGTTTGACCCTCATACTCAAACTCAGACAAGCACCATGCACAGAATTTATCGGAATCATCCACCGGAAGTCTTGCCACTGTGTAGAAAGCACCCATGGGTATAGGAGAGTAAACACCCGGAATCCGGTTAAGCCCATCAATCAAACATTTACGACGCTCCACGTATTCATCGTACATGTCGCGTTGATAATCCTCACCGGCGTCCAAAGAGGCTTCCGCAGCTATTTGCCCTATCAATGGCGGACTGAGACGAGCCTGACAGAATTTCATCACTGCCTCACGAATGGATTTGTTCTTTGTAATTAAAGCTCCGATGCGAATACCACACTCCGAATAACGTTTGGAAACCGAGTCAATCAATACCACATTCTCTTCTACCCCTTCCAGATGGCAAGCTGAAATATATGGAGATCCGGTATAGATGAATTCACGATACACTTCATCTGAAAAGAGAAAGAGATCGTATTTCTTCACCAAATCCCGGATTTGATTCATCTCCCTTTTGGTATATAGGTAGCCGGTGGGATTATTGGGATTACAAATCAGGATGGCGCGAGTGCGTTCATTGATAAGTTCCTCGAATTTCTCCACCTTAGGCAGTGCAAAGCCCTCTTCGATAGTAGTAGTGATTGTGCGTATTTTGGCTCCGGCAGAAATGGCAAATGCCATATAGTTGGCATATGCAGGTTCTGGAACTATGATTTCATCTCCAGGGTTAAGACAAGCCAGAAAAGAAAAAAGTACGGCCTCCGACCCTCCCGTGGTTATGATAATATCATCCGCCGTCAATCGGATATTGAATGTTTTATAGTAACCTACCAATTTTTCACGGTAGCTACGATAGCCGTCACTGGGACTGTATTCCAGAACTTGACGATCGATGTTGCGTATGGCATCCAAAGCGGCTTTAGGCGTAGGCACATCAGGCTGCCCAATATTAAGTTGAAAAACATGTATACCACGTTGTTTAGCGGCTTCTGCCAGGGGAGCCAGTTTTCTGATAGGAGATGCCGGCATCTCCTGTCCGCGAATAGATATGGTTGGCATAACGAAAAGATTTTTCTTTTTAACGTCTGAGAATCAAATCTGCTTCCATTTGTTCATTGAAGTGACAAATGTAATACTTTATTTGAAACCTTAATAAATCTAAATACAAAACTTTTGGAAAGAGTATGCTGAATCATGTTTTCAACGCAAGCGAAGCCGGTCGCCCACTTCGGGGATATATTCTCCGTCTTTACGGTTCATCTTATAAAGGCTCTTAAGCCGGATTCCATATCGTTGAGAGATGGAATGCATTGAGTCACCGTCTTTTACAATACAGACAGTGTGCGGTTTAAGGGCTTTCTTACGTTTCTTCTTTAAATAAATGATATCTCCCTCCTCCAAAGAATAGCCTTTGTGCAAATCATTGTAGCTTATCAGTTTTCGCCAGCTGATGCCGAATTCTTTACCCAATAATTCAAAAGAATCTCCCTCACGCGCCACTACATATGCCAATTCATTTGCTATATAGACCTGATGCGGATTCAGCAGCCAAGGTTTCCGCTGCAATTCTTTCTCTATCTTACGGGCGTCCCGTTTTCCTATTCCTTCGGTATCATATTTGTATAAGGCATAATCCTCGATAATGGTAATTAGCCGATTGGCATACGAAGGGTCTGTGGCATATCCCGCCTTTTTCAATCCTCTCGCCCAACCTTTGTAATCGGTAATCTTCAACTGAAACAAAAAAGCGTAGCGCACCCCTCTCCTCAGAAAAGCAGAATGGTCTTCATAAGAATCCCGGGCGCTATCGTAAGCTCTGAAACATTCTTTCGGCGCATCATCATCGTGTCTCACCGTTCGTCCGCGCCAGGAACCACCGCACTTTATACCGAAGTGATTATTACTACGCCGTGCCAAAGTACTCCGTCCCGCTCCACTTTCCAAAAGTCCCTGTGCCAAAGTTATGCTGGCGGGGATTTTATGCAATTTCATCTGTTCTATCGCCAATGGAGCATATTCTTTAATATATTCTTCATAACGAACATTGCGACGTTGCGCCTGCAAAGTCATAAAAAATAAACATAGAAACAAGACTGTGACGAAGCGATATCTATTATACATTTTATCAGGAGTTAGTTTTATTGGGATTACAAAACTCTTAAAAAGAATTGATAAACTCAATCTCTTTTCTAACTTTGTAACATTAATTACCAATATCCACCGTTGGCATGAGAGAACATACGCTGAAAATTGACATTAAAATATATACTTACGAGGAGTTAAACGAAGATGACAGGCAGTTGATAGATGAAGCCATACAGGCTACGGAACGCAGTTATGCTCCTTACTCCCACTTTTCGGTAGGAGCGGCGGCACGCTTGTCCGACAATTCCATCGTTTCCGGAAGCAATCAGGAGAATGCGGCTTATCCCTCGGGAACTTGTGCGGAACGTACCACATTGTTTTATGCCAATTCTCAACATCCAAACAAGGCAGTGCTCACACTTGCCATTGCTGCCCATAACGGAAAAGATTTTCTCAACACTCCCATTCCACCATGCGGTGCCTGCCGGCAGGTAATGCTCGAAACGGAAAAACGCTATGGAAGCCCAATGCGCATCTTACTTTATGGAAAACAAGAGATTTATGAATTGGAGAATGTAAGTGCACTGCTCCCACTATCATTCGATGCCGGTATGATGAAATAAGGTTCAGCGTTTAAGAAAACCTATCTTAGCATTTAATTTAAAGAAATACACTCCGTTTTCCCTTTCCAGAAAACCATATTTATCCTTATCCACCGCACCTTTCTCAAAGCGGGTATTCAGATAAAGAAAATCGGCAAAAGATTCTCGTCTGGATTGATGATAACAAAGTACATCTCCGTTAGCAGCGACAAACAGAATTCCTTCTATTGCAGAATCCGTCCCGTTATAAATTTTAGCGGGACGCATTCCCAAAGCCAGTGCCAAAAGGAATTGTTTCATCTTATACTCATAATATCCGTGCTTGTTTATCAGTTCATCCTTTATCTTTAACGGATTAATTTGCTTGACACGCTCGGTCAGTTCGCTTATACGGGTTATACCGTCCAGATGCATCATACGTATCATCTCTGTCAACATACGGGGAAAATGCAGATCAATCATAAGCAGATTGGAACGAAACACCCTGTCAGCAACATCCGCATATTTCAGTATTCCTCCCAAACGTTCTATAAGCATCATACGTTCCGCGACCTCCATGGGAGATTCTGGGAGGGCATTCACCTTATTTACGGTGGGTACGGCAAATTTTACCCCTGTCTGTTCCAGCTTAAGATTAGCAGCACGTCCGCCATCCAATAGAGGATTCATGGGAGCCAAACGATTTCGGATGACAAAACCGGTCAACGGTGCATCAACGTGATGGAAAGCGATATGAAAATCCGTACGATCCTCGGTCTGGGCTTCAAGGTTGTATATCTCCAACATATTCAAAAAGGCTTCCAAAGCATCCGGAAGCAAGATATCCGTTCCTTCCGTGGCAGTCTTTCCGCCCTTCAAGAGTGCAAGAAGCAAGGTAGCAGCATCATCAAAATCCTCACGTGGAACGCGGGTTTCTTTATCGCCGGAGGGATTGAAGAAATTGTTCCTATCAAGTACTCCGTCTACCAAACGGATGGTTTTGTCTTCTATATAATATCGACGGATACCATTATGCTCTACGCGCTGAACAAAGGCTATATTCCATGAATCGGTTTCGTGCCTGATTGCTTGCGGTGTGCCTAAAGATACCTTTCCGTCTGCCAGCAAACGAAAAAAGGTATAAAGTTCGCCTACTTCTCTTTTGGTTGCTTCAAATGCCATACTTATTATACTATTCTATATTCCCATATCTTTTGATCTGAACAAATAATTCCGGTTACCGCGAATAGTGATTACATCTACTCTTCTATATGCAAAGTTTCTACCTTTTGCAGACGTGAACGGAGCCTTGGCATCATTGATTTGCGCATACGGAGCCTGATACGGCAGTTCATCTCGAAAGATTGTTCCAATACCGACGGTTCTTCTTCCTTGACTATACGCATCACATCGTTCATATAAGGATATTCAAAGCAGCAAATCAGATCTTCGTCCACTGTTTTCTCCACCACTTCGGCGGCATTAATCGCTTCGGCGGCGGCCGCCTTATATGCGGTAATCAACCCGCTTGTACCCAATTTGATTCCTCCGAAGTAACGGACAACAACCACCAATATGTCCGTCAATTCATTTGAGTTTATCTGTCCCAGTATGGGTTTACCCGCAGTGCCCGAAGGCTCGCCATTATCATTCGCCCTAAAGTCTTTCCGTTCATGTCCCAACATATAGGCGTAGCAGATATGCCGGGCATCGTAATATTTCTTCTGGAAAATCTCGATATAATTCTTTACTTCCCCGACCGTATGTACAGGCAAAGCCATCGCAATGAATTTACTGCGCTTCTCCGTGTAAATTCCTTCCGAAGGGGCGGTAATTGTCTTATATGTATCTTCACTCATTGGTCTTAAATATGGAAAGAAAGTCCAAAGATACATATTTTCTTACAATATCGATTTCCGATATGCAGGAAGCTCTTAATACAGCGGATCTTACCATTAAAAGAAACTGTGCGGAAAAAGTCATTATGAAGACCACCCTATGATTTATTACGTTATGACGTTTGCGAATAGACACAAACAATACCTACGAAAGAAGAAGAAGAAGAGAAACTTACAAAGTAAAGAAGAGAAATATA
>JBHADT010000029.1:0-10252 GCA_041855205.1 Bacteroides sp. | reverse complement strand
TGCGTACGGGACTCGAACCCGTGACCCCATGCGTGACAGGCATGTATTCTAACCAACTGAACTAACGCACCATTTCTCTGTATCAAGCAATCTCTCCCGATTGCGGATGCAAAGGTAGGCATTTATTTGAAATTGGCAATAGAATGATACCTTTTTCTTTAAACATATTTGTGATGAAGCATTGCGAAACAGCTGTTTTCATTTCTCCGGTGACTGTAAGCGTTCTTTAAGGAAGTCACGCAGTATAAGGGCGTGATTGTTTGCCATATTCTTCGATGCATACAGCAGAATTACAGTCGGCATGCTCTTTATCCGCCGGATGAATGTGTCGACAGCCGGGTTATGTTCCAATTCTTCTCTGTATTTCTGATTGAACTCTGCCCAATGTGCTTCTTCTGCCTGATGAAACCATTGTCTGAGAGGTGTACTTGGTGTCAACTCTTTCGCCCACAGGTCATAATGCAGTTTTTCTTTTGCGATACCTCGCGGCCATAACTTATCTATCAAAACTCTGAATCCGGCACGGTTTGCATTGATCTCATAGACGCGCTGTATGTATATTTCTGTCATAAGAATTGTGGTTACAATTATAACTTCCGTAAAATTAGGATAAATTATCAATGTGTATTATGCAACTGTTTCTTTTTTTCAGGGGGAGAATAAACACTCACCCCGGAAAGCGGTGAGATTATTTTCTCCGGAAATGTATGATAGCGGGCTTTCATAGCATTGTTAGGAGAAGACCTTTTATACTCTGCTTTTACGGTACAAGTCTTTTACTCGAACCGCACCCGTATGGTTCGAATACTGTACCCGTGCGGTTCGAGCACCTAACAATGAGTATTTATAAAGTATCGTAACAGATTATTTATCAGTTACTTGTAGGTAATGTAGTATCTACTCGTATATCCCAGATATAAATACACGAATCGTCGCGTAATTAATGGATGATTATAATCGCGTTAAAAGAAGATTGGGTACATTATGGTATCTCACGCGGATAGCGGGCATGTGCAGATTGTCTGCACGGATTAGAGACAATGTGTCGTGAGCCTTGCCAGATAGTCGTAGTGATTCCCTTCCGCTATCAATTCGGCACGGAAACCATTTGCCTCGGCATGCAGACTGAGCGTATCGAAGTCTATGTAGAGCCAATCGAACGGCTCGCCGGTGATCTCTCTATATTGCATGTGAAAGTCGATTTCGCCGTAGTAGTTGCCAGCCAGATCAATCAAGAAACTTCCGTCTTCTTCTTCAAATAAGTATTTCAAGTCGCTCGAATCCATCAACACGCAACCTCCGGGGCGGAGCAGTTGTTTCATTCGGAAGAAGAAAGCCGGCAGGTTCTCCAGTCTTCCGATAATGCCGGAGCCGTTCATGAGCATTAGTATCGTGTCGTATGTACCACAAAAGTGTTCGTCGAACAGATTGACCTGATAGGCATGCTCCACTCCCCGTTGTTTCATTACATCCACCGCAAGCGAAGAGATGTCGATGGCATGCACCTCCTTTTTTGCTTCCTGAAGTGCGAGAGTGTGACATCCGCTCCCGGCTCCTACATCCAATATGCGTCCTGTGGCAAGTTTTAATGCCGTACGTTCCAAGGCAGACATGCGATTAAATGGGCGGAACAGTTCTTTTACAGGGATTTCATCCTCATCGAACAGTGATGAAAACACACGCAAACGGTCGGTCTTATGTCCTCTGAAATAATCGGAAATGGCTGCGCCCATAGGGTCGTTAGCCGCTGAAAGCAATGAGGTGTTCATGGGTATGAATACTTAAAAGATGTGGCAAAGATATGTTTTTTTACGCTCTATGAGTAGAAAAGCATTATCTTTGTGGCGGTTTCAGTGTTGTTCGGCTTCGGTGTGAACATGGATACCGGCGGACAATGCCGTGAGTACGGAACAAAATCGTAAACAAAGGTATGAGTATAGAAGAAGCAATCATGGGAGGAATTGTTTTCAAAGGAAAGAAAACCGTTTCCCGGGAAGAGAATAAAGTGAAGACCAAAGCCAAGAAAAAATCGTATATCACCGGAAAACATGGTTCCGGAGCAGCCAAGATGAAAGCGGAAATACGAAGGAAAAGAGCAAACAGACATAAATGAGATTGTCTGTTTGCTCTTTTTGATATGGAGATAATCAACTTTGAATAAAGAAGAGATGACTTATGCCGTTACTTCATTATCGTGCCGGGAGTATCTCGATCCAATAATCGTCCGGATCGTGAATAAAATAGAGTCCCATGGCTGTGTTCTCAAAGCAAATGCATCCCATCTCCTTGTGGAATGCGCGGACGGCTTCATAATCTCCTTCGACGCGGAAACATAGGTGGCTCTCATTCTCTCCCAACTCGTAGGGCTGCGTATGGTCTTTCAGGCAAGTCAACTCCAGAAGAAAACCGCTACTGCCGTCTGTCAAATACACGAGTGTGAATGAGCCGTCTTTCGCTTCTTTGCGATGATGTTCTTTTAGTCCCAAGGCCTGTTCGTAGAATGTAATGCTGCGTTCCAAGTCGGTTACATTGATATTGAAATGGTCGAATCTTGCTTTTATTTCCATGATATATCGGATATGTCTATTAAATGTTAATTATCTTGTCTGAGCTTTCTGAATCTCACCCACATACATGCGAGGCTGTCCTTCCAATGGGGTTTGCGACGGCATTTTCTTGCATTCCAGTATCACGGCAGGAGAAGTCTGGTTGGAAGGATAGAAGTGTACGCTGTAATTGTCTGCCTGTTCCAGAGCCTCATATGGTTGTTCAGGGGAGAGGAAAGTAAATATAACCGGTTTGCCGGACATCTTTCCTATCGAACCTCCGGCATTGGCCGTGAGTGTGGTGCGGTTGAAAATATCCGTACCGATAATGATAACCAGCTTTCCTGCACCCATGTTGATGAGATCGGCGGATAGAAGTTCAGGGGCTACCTCTTTGTATTCTGTAACGGGGGAACTCGAGGCTATGGGAGGTGTTTGCTCTGAAGCCGGTACGGTACTTATTACTTGATTATTCGGTTTGATGACAATAGGTGCGGAGGAGATGTCGGGCGTCGTTGTTGCTCTTTTTTCCTTCTGCTGTTCCGGTGAGACTTGTTCCGCACTTTCGTTTCGGCTCAAAGCCTCGGTGGCACCGGCGTAGAGGGCATCGACGAAATCGACGGTTTTTCTCCGCCACTTGGCAAGTCCGCGTACGAGTTTTGTTTTTGCCTTGTTCAGCGCATACTTGTCGGTAATCCATTCCTCGGCGGTGTACCTTTCTTTGCCTTCGCGATAGAGGTAGTTTATCTTGCTTATCTCTAACTTGCAGTTTCCGGGGGTGCAGGTTGCGGATAATTGGTAGAATATCCGGGTACGGTCGAGTGAAAGGGCGCTTGAACTGAACACTATCCACTCATCGCCCATACCTATTATCTGTGTATGTTCATTGTTTGTATATACTATTCGGCTATTGTTTTTATTGGCTTTGAGTCTGGTGTCCATCCATACGTTCATCCGGCGGAATATCTCTTCCTGAGACATGTGGGGTACTTGGAACTCCCGAGAGAATAGAACTTTTCCACCCGCTTCCGGAACAGCCCCTGCCAGATATCTGTCGTCTTTTCGCTCTTCTTGAGCGTGTAATGTACCGGATATACAGAATCCGAGTAGCATAAGAAATGCCAATGTAAATTTCTTCATGATTTTAGGTATGTTTTAGTCAGATAAATCAAAACATTCGCCACGGTGAGTGACAGGCAGGAAAACACATCCTTTGCTTTCTGCGTACACGCCGAAAGCATTCCCTCCGATGTAATCCTCACCGAAGTGCATGGGAATGAAATAACGGGTCTTTATGTGGCTTACAAACTGTTCGGCGCCTCTCATATAGTCGGTGCCGATGCGACTGTCCACAGGAAACATGGCGACATCCACCGAAGAGGTGAAAGCCTTTAGAATCTTGAGTTCGTGCAGATAGTCTCCTTCGGCTTTCCGTATCTCCTGGGGAGTAGATTCGTCACTCCAATGCCAGTTATTCAAATCACCCGCATGAAACAGGCGTATGCCTCCTATGTCAATAAGAAAAGAGATGCCGGAATCGGTGGAGCCGAAAGCCTGTACACGTAAGAGACTGTCTTCATACACTTCTCCTTGTTTTAAATAGCGAGCGTCATTGGAGGAAGCCCGTCGATGCTTTAGTATATCCGAGGAAAAGAGATATGTTGTGTCCGGACGTTGTGTTCGCCAAGAAAGGACTTCACGATTAAAATGATCGGGATGGAAATGGGAAGCGAGTACATACAAGGCGCCGTTTTTCTTGAGTAGATACTCGTGTACGACTCCCTCGGCATATGCGGTTTCCGAGGAATCTTTGTAATAGTCGATAATTACCGTTGCTTTGTCCGTTTCGATTGCGAAGCAACTGTGATATATGTAATGAATCTTCATATATGGTTAGTTTCCATTGCAATATTACGAAAAACAGGAGATAAACCTACTTTTTGGTTACTGTTTTTTCTGTAATGTTCCGGATTATAAGTTAAAGAGAAAGATAAAGCACAATACGAACGGTTTAATGTGGTTTCAGTTAAGACGTTTCATTGGAAACTATCTGCCAAATTCTCATAATACACTGTTTTAAGTCTATTTTATGCACATAAAAGTTTATATTGTGCACAATTGTTATACCTTTGCGCCCGCTAACTATTAAAAATGATTTAAATGAGAAAAAATTATCTGATTAGCTTCTTGTTGCTAATCGTTTCAATTCCAACATTTGCGGGAGGTCTTCTTACAAATACCAATCAACATGTTTCTTTCCTAAGGATGTTGGCGAGAGGTGCGTCTATCGATATAGACGGGGTATACTCGAATCCTGCCGGTTTGGCTTTCTTGCCGAACAACGGACTTTACCTTTCGGTGAACGGGCAGAGTGCATATCAAACGCGTAATATAGAAGCACGGTTTCCCTTGTTTCCCGAGAAAGGAAATACACGTTATTATAAAGGCAAGGCATCGGCGCCCTTCATTCCCAGTATACATGCGGCTTACAAACAGGGTGACTGGACTTTTTCCGGAAGTTTCGCTGTGGTAGGCGGTGGAGGAAAAGCTTCGTTCGATAGTGGCTTGCCTATGTTCGACTCAATGGTGATGGGCGGACTGGCGGCCAATGCGCAGCTGCAAGGTTTGCAAAAAATGTTGAACGTAGGAGCCGTGTCGGACTTGTATGACTTGAACAGTGCCATGGACGGAAGACAGTTTATCTACGGTTTGCAGTTAGGTTTGTCGTATCAAGTGAACGACTGGCTGGGTGTATTTGCCGGAGGACGGATGAACTACTTCAGCGGTGGATATGAAGGTTTTGTAACGGCAAAGATGAAAGCCAATATTCCTAATTTGGGAGGTCAGGAGTTGGCTGCCATCGAACTGGATTGTGACCAAACAGGTTGGGGATTGACGCCTATCGTAGGTGCCGATGTCAAGCTGGGCAAATGGAATATCGGTCTGAAATATGAGTTTATGACAAACCTCAATCTTGAGAACAAGACGAGAAAAGCGGAAGTTCGCCAGAATGGTGTGGTTATGGGAGATGAAGGCAATCCGCTGTCTGCATACAAAGACGGTGTAAACACGCCGAGCGATATTCCCGCTTTGCTGACGGCGGCGGTAGGTTATGAAATACACCCGACGCTTCGTGCCACAGTGGAATATCACCGTTTTTTCGATAAATCTGCAGGGATGGCAGGTGATAAACAAAAGGCGCTGAAACATGGTACAAACGAATACCTCTTCGGTACGGAGTGGGATGTGACGAACCGCTTCACTCTCAGTGCAGGTTATCAACGTACGGACTATGGATTATCCGATAATTATCAGAGCGATACGAGTTTTTCTTGCGATTCTTATTCCATTGGTTTTGGCGCAGCGCTCAAACTGACTCAGAAATTGACTATGAACATCGCCTATTTCTGGACGGATTATGACGATTACACCAAGATTACGTCTGCCGGAGCCAACGTGTACAGTCGTACAAATAAAGTATTCGGACTGGGTGTGGATTATAAGTTCTAAATTCCCGTTTCAGTCTGTCTCTGATATAGGAAGAAAAATGTGACTAAGCACCGCAGGGTGGGGATATATGCTCCCTTCCCTGCGGTTTTTATATTTCCTTATGCCGTGGAAATTTTCTTTCCGGTATTGTCCGTTAGAAAAACTTCGTATACCTTTGCCGCCGATTTCGATAAATAAAAGACATTCGATGCCGTGAATAACGGTCGTGTATTCTAGAACACCACGTAAAAAACAGGAATTATGAAACAAAAAGTATCTGTCCCTTTCATGCTGCTTGGCATTTTATTCAATGTCTGTCTGATAGCAGCTAATCTCCTCGAAACAAAAGTAGTTGAAATTGCAGGCGTCACCGTTACTGCCGGACTACTGGTTTTCCCCGTCTCATACATTATAAACGATTGCATAGCCGAAGTATGGGGTTTTCGTAAGGCGCGTTTGATTATTTGGAGCGGTTTTCTCATGAACTTCTTTGTAGTTATGTTGGGTCTGGTGGCTGTGGCGTTGCCCGCCGCCTCTTATTGGGAGGGTGAGGCTCATTTCAACTTTGTATTCGGTATGGCTCCCCGTATAGTTGCCGCCAGTCTGTCGGCTTTTCTGGCAGGTTCTTTTCTTAACGCCTATGTCATGAGCCGGATGAAAATATCCAGCAAAGGACGTAATTTTTCCGCCCGGGCCATTCTGTCGACCTTGGCGGGGGAAACAGCGGACTCACTCATATTCTTCCCTGTCGCTTTTGGCGGACTGATTGCCTGGAATGAACTGTTGACACTGATGCTTGTCCAAATCGCTTTAAAGTCTTTATATGAGGTGTTGGTATTGCCTGTTACCATTCGTGTGGTGGCTGCTATCAAGCGTCTGGACGGTAGCGATGTATATGACGAGAATATTTCATACAACATATTGAAAGTCGGAGAAGTCTGACATTTTCATTTTCCGCAATACAGAATTGGTTTTCTTGTTTCTTTCATCTTGTATCCATCGGTATAGTCTGATAATGTTTTCGTGTGACTTTCTTTTTTATGAATGAAGGACACGAAAACAGAATTTTGCCTAAGTGTGAGATAAGCTTATTCAATGTACTTGAAAATACTTTCTGTGTTGTTGTGGATAGTTGATAAACAGGGTTTTATGAGAATGATGAAACAGCCGTTTGTACCATACCCGTGCAGTTCGGGGTACGATACGGGTATGGTTCGGGAACCGTATCCGTATGGTTCGAATACTGCTCCCGTATCGTTCTCCGAACATACAATGAGTCTGCTTTTTTACACTTCTTCTTATCCGAACTTGACGTTAAACCAGCTATAATTATGACCGAGTTTAAAGAACAACTCTCTTTGTTAGGACAGAAAACAATCTACAAACAGGATTATGCCCCCGATATATTGGAGGCATTCGACAATAAACATCAGCAAAACGATTATTGGGTGCAGTTCAACTGTTCGGAGTTTACCAGTCTGTGTCCTATCACGGGACAGCCTGATTTTGCCGAAATCCGTATCAGTTATATTCCCGATGTAAAGATGGTGGAAAGCAAAAGTTTGAAAATTTATCTGTTCAGTTTTCGCAATCACGGGGCTTTTCATGAAGATTGCGTGAACATAATAATGAAAGATCTTATTGCCCTGATGAATCCCAAATACATAGAGGTTACGGGGCTTTTTACTCCGCGCGGGGGTATCTCTATCCATCCTTTTGCCAATTATGGGCGTCCGGGCACCAAGTACGAACGCATGGCTGAAACGCGTCTGATGAGCAGATCCTGACAATTCGCTGCATGCCGTTACCGCCCGGTCGGTACGGAACATTTTCTTATTTCAGGCGTGAGGTGTCTATCTCTTCGCGCTTCTTTTCTTTATAGTTGCCGAATTGGTAAGTGAATGATATGCCGAGTTCTCTGAAAGAAGCATAACGGTTGGTAACGTGTTGCGTGGCGTAACGGATTTGCGGATCGATATGATTCGTTTCAAAGAGGTCGTTACAGTAGACATTCAGTATGGCACGCTGCTTGGCAAAGGCATAGCGTAGTCCGGTATTTATGTAGCCCGATGGCGGTAAATCGTATACTCCCTGAATAGCTTTGCTTCGAATGATAGTTTCTTTAATTCACGCAGTCTGCATGTATTCATAACGAAACTGCGCCGCAAGCTCTCGAGGGATGAGCGAATTCGTATTATCAATATACGAGGGAACGGTTACAAATTGGTTGTCGGCTCCTGAAACATTAGAACGTGGGAAGATTATGCGTATATCTTGTTTAACAGTCGGTTCAGCCACTCCCAACGAAAGCGGAACCAACGGCGGGTACTGCTTTGTTTGCCACCGAAGCGTAACACGAACTCCCGGTAGCCATGCCTGCGGAAAGGCAGACCTACGTCCATAAACTCCATATGCCTGTATCCTTTTTGTTTGGCGTCTTTCATGGCATACCACACTGCGAGAACTCCGGGATGCTGGAGTGCGTATGTCTTGCGCATACCTCCTGAAAACCATAGGTACGCGTTATCTCCCGAATAGATGCAGGCGCTTCCACCGATAATTTTTCCTTTATATATGACAATGAAAATGCTGCTGCGTTTTCCTCCTATCATTGTGTGTTCCATGTGTTGGAAGAATGCTTTATCCGGGAAAAAACGACGTATTTTGGAAGAATAATTATGATAGAGCATGTGAGCGAAGGCTTTTATCTCTTCCGGATCATGTGTCTCTCGCACTTCGGCGCCGTTTAGCAATCCTTTTTTTATTTGACGGATGCGAGAAGGGCTGAAACGCTCTTCTACATTCTCTAGACTGTGGAGTGAATTACGTACGCGCAGCCAATTCACGGAAAAGTAGTTTCTCTGGCGAAAAATCTTGTATCCGAAGAGTGCGTTGTCGAGATTTCGAAATTCAATGAGAAAAGATTC
Organism: Bacteroides sp.; assembly: GCA_041855205.1. Taxonomy (GTDB): domain Bacteria; phylum Bacteroidota; class Bacteroidia; order Bacteroidales; family Bacteroidaceae; genus Bacteroides. The sequence goes on along the minus strand of JBHADT010000029.1, from coordinate 1,290 downwards.
ACGCAGTGCTTCAGCAGTGAGCCGCTGAAGCATCTCATTGAATATGAACTCTTGATCATAGGTTTGATCGAAGTATTCTCCCGTTCCATACACCTCACAGCATCTGATAAGCCCCGGTGCAAATCGACGTGAATTCTTCCGTATGGCACCCAATAGCTTGGCTATGGGGCATTCGTCCTCCGTAACGACAATGAGCAGGGGAGTATATCCCGGTGTTATTTCGTAAAGGCGGAACAACTCCGTGGAATGGAAAGTATTTGTACCCGGAAGTTCCGGTAGCTTGCTTCCACTGTAGTATGTGGTTAGTTTCAAAGGCATTATCTGCAAATTTAGAAAATATTCTCTATCTTTGCCACATGTACAGAGAACCTTTATGATTTTCACCGTGATGCGGAGGAGATAAGTGAAATGTGAAGTCTCTTATGGATGTACGGTAATTAGAAATAAGGTCTTTCGTGTTTTTATTTCTAAAAAGGAAGATTAATATAACTGACGGAATCGGATTTCTCCGATGAAATTTACCCTGATATATGGAAAATGAGAGATTCAGCGAACTAATACACCGTCGTCGCAGTACGCGAAAGTTTGCCGATAAGGAGTTAACGCAAGAGCAAGTGGTAACTTTGATGAAAGCTGCCTTAATGGCGCCAACTTCCAAAAGAACAAACGCTTGGCGATTTATCGTTGTGGATGATAAAGAGTTACTTAAAAAACTTTCAGGCTGTAAGGCACAATCGTCCGAGTTCATTGCGCAGGCTCCGCTTGCCATTGTCGTTACGGCAGATCCTTTGGTAAGCGATGTATGGATAGAGGATGCTTCTATTGCTTCTGTTTTTGTTCAGTTGCAAGCCGAAGATATGGGGTTGGGAAGTTGTTGGGTACAAATACGTGAGCGTTTTACATCTTCGGGAATGCCCTCGGACGAATATGTACGTGAAATACTGGATATTCCATTGCAGTTGCAAGTTCTGAGTATTGTTGTCGTTGGATACAAAGAAGTGGAGCGTAAGCCATTCAATGAAGACAATCTGCAATGGGAAAAAGTATACATTAATAAATTCGGGAGTGAACAGTGATGGCTAATATGACTAAAGCGAATAATAATCGGGACACATATAAATCAATCGGGATAACCCTTATTTTATTCGGATTGCTGTATTTGATAGACAGACTCATCGGTTTCTCCAAGCTTGAAATACCCTGGGTGATGGATAGAAGTTATTTTTTACTTTATGCGGCGATTATCTTTTTAATATTCAAGAGAGATAAATCCGTAGGATTGGTGTTGAC
>JBHADT010000028.1:0-4065 GCA_041855205.1 Bacteroides sp. | reverse complement strand
TTGACCCATTTCCCTTCATATGCTTTATAGGCAGACACGTCAACACACGCTTTCACGAAATCAGCATCCAGTTCATCCATCAGATAGAACTTCCCGGAGAGATCTACCATAGGACGTGTTTCTCCTTTTTTATTCACCATGAACAATGACGGTATGCCGGCTGCACGTGCCACCAACGCATCATCCGCTCCAAAGGTGGGTGCTATGTGTACGATACCCGTACCGTCTTCAGTGGTAACATAGTCTCCGGGAATCACGCGGAATCCCTTATCGCTTATCGTCCATGAGCCATTATCAGAAACCTCCACAGGTTTTACCCAAGGGATCAACTGCTCATACTCCATCCCCAGCAAATCCGCACCTCTGTATTCTCCGATAATCTTATAAGGAATAAGTTTATCTCCCGGCTTGTAATCTTCCAGGGAGAGTGCTTCCGCTTTCTGGTTGAAATGCACATGTAAAAGGGCTTTGGCAAGAATTACCGTTATTTTCTCACCCGTATAGCCGTTGTAACTCTGCACAGCTACATAATCTATTTTAGGTCCTACGCAGAGGGCGGTATTGGAAGGTAATGTCCACGGGGTGGTTGTCCATGCCATAAAATAAGGAGTTCCCCACTGTGCCATCTCCGGTTTGGGAGTCTTTATTCTGAATTGAGCTACCACGGTAGTGTCTTTCACATCGCGGTAGCAACCGGGTTGGTTCAGTTCGTGTGAACTCAGTCCCGTTCCGGCTGCCGGAGAATAAGGCTGAATGGTGTATCCTTTATACAGCAAGCCTTTGTTGTAGAGTTGTTTCAACAGCCACCACAAGGTTTCTATATATCTGTTATCATAGGTAATATAAGGATGCTTCATATCCACCCAATAACCCATCTTGTGTGTAAGGTCTTCCCATTCTTTAGTGAACTTCATGACATCTTTTCGGCAAGCCGCATTATAGTCTGCCACCGAAATCGTCTTACCTATATCCTCTTTGGTTATTCCCAAAGTCTTCTCTACTCCCAGTTCCACCGGCAATCCGTGCGTATCCCATCCCGCTTTACGTTTTACCTGAAAACCTTTCATGGTTTTATAACGGCAGAAAATATCTTTAATCGTACGTGCCATGACGTGATGGATGCCCGGCATACCGTTGGCTGAGGGAGGTCCTTCGTAAAACACAAAAGAAGGACATCCTTCACGTTCCGTCATACTTTTAGAAAATACCCGGTTGTCATCCCATTTCTTCAACACATCTTCATTTACTTGCGAGAGGTCGAGCTGAGTATATTCGGTAAATTTCTTACCCATTTCCTATTTTAGTTTTATATTTACAACATGTATAATCGTTTTCTCTCATAAACGAAAACGAATCAAGCTCATTTTGAGGGTGCAAAGTTACAAAAACTTTAGAAACATGGTAATATTCAACTATAAAAAAGAGAAAACGGGAAGCACGGGAACACTCACCTTCAAAAGATACGGGAGAGGCGTTTAGGAGAGACTGAAGCAGCCTGACAAGAAAGAGGGAATAAATGCATGAGAGAGACAACAACGATTATTACAATGCTCCCGAACGCACTCTGCTCAAAGTTTCCGGCGTCATCAATAGGTATGATGCAATATGCGAGAGAGGAGCACGCTTTATAACCTCCGGATGATTTCGCATTAGCATATTGTAGCGTTCACGTGCAGTTTCAAAGCGCCACGAATCTGCTTTTATCTGTGAAAGAATAAGAGAATACTCGATAGATTTACGGTAAAACATATTTATATCCCATGATTTTTCCGTAAGTTTCAGGAGCTGCTCGAAAGACAGAAGATAAACAATAGAAGGTTCCAGTGCTTCTGCCATGAGGCGAGTAGGTTCTTGCTTAAAAGTACTCTCTATACACATAAGAAAACACCCCTCATACGAAAAATGTTCGGTTACATCTTTGTTGTTCTTATAGTAAAACTGGCGCATCATCCCCTTTCCTATCAAAACAAGTTCGCGACACACCTGCCCCTCTTTTATGAGAACCTCTCCTTTTTCCAGTTTCCGGCATACAAGAATGTCTTCCAACATTCTCCGACTTTCAATTGTCATATCCGGATATAAAGAGTTCACTGTCGCTTCTAACGTTTCTCTCAATAATATGTCCATAAATCGGCGGTTCGTCTATATTATTAAGAGCAAAGGTATGAAAGATTTGATTTAAATCAAGTAAAACTCTTATTTATCCATTTCATGCCATACCATCTCCGTATAAATATGTAACCCCGTATGTTTTCATCCAACATAAACGCACACCACATACCCAGAATACCCCAACCTAAGGAAATGCCGAACACATATCCTACGCCCACCGCAACACTCCACATCACCACTAAACCCACATAGAACGGATAGTTTACATCTCCCACCGCCCGTAACGCATTGGTCGCGAATATATTGATCGGTCTTCCTATCTCCAAAAGGACGTCTATAACCAACACCAGCACCCCCAAACGAATGATTTCGGGATTATCGGTCAGCCAACCAAAAATTTCTTTTCCCAACAAGGCAATGACGGCGGATAGCAGTACCGTGATCATTACGGAGCGTTTCATCACATATTTTCCCATCAGGAAAGCCGCACGTGTTTTCTTCTCACCAATCAGATGTCCAATGCAGATGGCACCTCCCTGTGCCATGGAGATACTGAAAAGAAAACCAAACATCACGATATTGACACAATACGTTCGCACTGCCAGCGCTTCCACTCCCAACATATTAATAAAGAATGTAATGACTACCTGTGAAGAGCTGTATGAAATTTGTTCACCGGCAGAAGGCAAACCAACTTTCAGCAGATTCTTTAATTCCACCCAGGGAAATGGAGAAAAATAACTCAACGGGAAAGCATGGATATGTTTGCGAAAAAGAATGACAAACAACAGAAGCATGGAAATCCCTCTACTGAAAGCCGTGGAAATGGCAGCTCCCTCCACTCCCAATTCGGGGAATCCGAAACGTCCGAAGATAAGCGAATAATTTCCTATTATATTCAAGATATTCACGAGTACCGTAACCATCATGGGATACACAGCTTTGTTCGCACTACGAAGCGAAGCCGAGAGCGTCAATGAGATGGCTTGAAAAAAGGCAAAAGCACCCACAATGCGCATATAGTCCACACCGTATTCCATCAACTCGTCAGTAAGTCCCATCAACTCAAGAATAGGTTCCGCTCCTGCATACAACACTACACTTACAACGATACCCACTACCCAGTTTACCAGCAGCGATACCCCCACCACCTGTACTACTTTCCGGGGAAGTTTAGCGCCTATGTACTGCGAACAAAGTACGGAAGTTCCCAAATTAATCACCTCAAAAATCAAAAATACCAGCATGATTATCTGATTCACCACTCCCACCGCAGCCACGCTGGCATCCGAATGCCGGCTCAGCATAACCGTATCCACCGCTCCAAGCATCATTATAAGCAATGTTTCGATAAATATCGGCACGGCCAACCTTGTCAGGCGTTTTTTAAGATTCTCTTGTTGTATCATCACATCTCTATGCTATTTGTTTTGCATCGGCAGTCCTGTTTACACACTTTCATTCGCCCGGCAGACATCCTCCGGGAAAAATCGTGCAAAGATATAAATACGGTGGTTAACGGATATTGACGTGAATCAAATAATCCTTCGAAACAGTTTTCAACCGAGATGCTTCGAGACTGACTATGCGATGTTTCTGGAAGAGCCAACCTTGGTTACCATTGCGTGGCATATTACGGGTTTCTCATATGATTCCATGAGGCTGATAAACGACAGTGAAACCTTCAAAAGAGTCCTTCCGGAAGAGAATCCCGTAATATAGTATCTAAAAATAAAAAGAGAGAAAACCGGCATAAGAACCGCTTTCCCTCCTTTCTATTTATTTTCGTTTTCGATTATCCTAAGAATGAAATCAGTACACCTGCCGCTACCGCCGAACCGATAACACCTGAGATGTTACTCGACATGCAGTAGTTGAGTACGTGGTTCTTGGGGTCATACTTCGTCGCAATCTCATTGCACACCCGGCTCGCCATAGGCACGGCACTCAGCC